>JAZSJR010000035.1:0-4764 GCA_045534415.1 Clostridia bacterium | reverse complement strand
AGGTATATGCATACCACTGTTGAAACGCTTAATTTTGACGATGTTAAAGCAGTAGGCGGTTTACTTGCTGCCATGCTTTAAAAATTAGATTTGGAGGTGCTTTCGTGTACCTTTCAGAGTTAACGAACATGCTGGGTGTTTCCGGTGATGAAAGCTGTGTCCGATCGTTCATTAAAGAAAAGGTTGAACCTTTTTGTGACCGGATAGAGATTGACACCATGGGAAACCTGTTGGCATTTAAAAAGGGCTACAAAGACACAGGGAAAACCTTAATGCTTTGCGCCCATATGGATGAGGTGGGGCTGATTGTCAGCCGCATCACCGAAGAAGGCTTTTTAAAGTTTAAAACAGTAGGGGGCATTGACCCCAGAGTGCTGGTTTCAAAGCGAGTGCTGGTGGGCAAACAAAAGCTCCCCGGCGTAATTGGGCGAAAGGCAATTCATTTGCTCACGGCTGACGAACGCAAGCAAGCACCCAAAGTGAAAGAATTGTATGTGGATATTGGTGCCAAGAATAAAAAGGATGCCGAAAAGCGCGTGGCAATAGGTGATTACATTGCCTTTGCAAGCCGCTGTGTGACCTTTGGCGATAACTTGATGAAAGCTAAGGCGTTAGACGACCGGGCAGGTTGTTCGGTTATGCTTGAATTGTTACAGGAACCCTGCCCATGGAATGTGTGTTTTGCCTTTACGGTTCAGGAAGAGGTTGGCCTGCGTGGTGCAAAAGTCTGTGCGAAGCGGGTGAAACCGGATTTGGCTCTGGTGCTAGAGGCAACGACCTGCTCTGATACACCGGGCACAGAAGTTTCTAGGGTATCCACCCGAATGGGCGGGGGTGCGGCACTGTCCTTAATTGATGGTGCTACTCTGTATAATCGGGAGCTGGTTTTAAAGCTTCATAAGCTTGCATCGGAAGCAGGTATTTTGGTGCAGTTTAAACAAACGGCAACGGGCGGCAATGATGCAGGTGCGATTCATCTGGCTGCAGGTGGTGTTCCCACATTGTCAGTATCAATTCCGGCGAGATATATTCATTCTCCATCCAGCGTGATTTCACTGTCAGACTACGAGGCGGTCAGAGAAACTGCACGTCTTTTGATTCAGGAGGTAGACCATGTTTGAGTTGTTAGAAAAGCTTTGTATGACGCCGGCACCCTCCGGCTGTGAAAAACAAATAAGAGAACTGATTGAAAAAGAAATCAGCCCCTATGTTGACTCGGTAGAAACCGATGCTATGGGAAATTTAATTGCACATAAAAAAGGTACCGGAAAAAAGTTGATGCTTACGGCCCACATGGATGAAATCGGTTTGATGACTACCTGCCATGGCGAAAAGGGGCAGGTTTATGTTGCAGGACTGGGCGGTGTTGACCCTTATGCATCTTTGTACCAAAGAGTTCAGTTTTTAAATGGTGCTCAGGGTGTTGTAGCTTTAGACGGCAAAACCGACCTTTTAAAAGACCTGAAATTACAACAACTGTATGTTGACGTGGGTGCTAAAAGTGAAGAAGAGGCAAAAGCCATAGTGCCTGTTGGTGAATCAGGTGTGTTTGTAGGTGACTATAAGGAGCAAAACGGCTGTGTTATATCAAAGGCTATGGATAACCGGGTAGGCTGTTTTGTTTTGATTGAAGCCATTCGGAAAATGAAGAAAAATCATAATGACTTATATTTCGTTTTCACTATCGGTGAAGAGGTGGGTCTTAGGGGGGCGAAAACGTCGGTGCATACGGTAAAACCTGATTATGCAGTTGTTTTAGATGTGACTCGCTCGGGCGACGTTCCCTCAGTTGAAAAGGTAGCGCTTGAAATGAAAAAGGGCGTTATCATTAAGGCAATGGATCGTGGGTTTATTGCTCACCCAGTGGTGAATAACAGAATGATTGCACTTTGCGAAAAACGCGGTATTATGTACCAAATGGCAGCTTTGGCAAATGGTGCTACAGATGCCGGGCCGATTCATCTTTCGGGTGGTGGCGTGCCTACGGGTTGTATTGCATTTCCTTTAAGATACATGCATACCACAGGGGAAATGGTGGCAAAAAGTGATATAGAAAATGCAATCGAGCTTACAGCGGCGATAATCGAAGAGGGGATTGCATAATTGGGATATAAAAAGAGGTTGCAACAATTTATTGCAACCTCTTTCTATATCATAAGTTTTTCAGGTATTCTACCAGGTCGGAAAAACTGCCTTGAGGACAATCGGGTGCAGGTTCTTCGGCAATTAAACAATCGGTAACTAAAAAGCCGCTCATGCCAGCTTTAAAAGACGCGATCATATCTTCTTTTGTGTTGTTGCCAATCATCAAACAGCTATCCGGGGTTACGTTTAACATGTCAGCAATTTTTGTAAAGTAGGCAGGGTTTGGTTTGCAGAAGCCAATAGACTCGTAATCGGTCACAAAGTCAAAATCCGAAGGAGCAAGACCAACCCAGGAAAGCCGGGAAGCGATGGCACTTGTGGGAAAGAGCGGATTTGTGGCAAGAACAACTTTATCTGCTTTTTGCTTTGCTAATTTGACGGCTTCTTTTGCTAAAGAATTTTCTCCTGTCAGGGCTTTTGTTTTGTGAAAATCTGTTTGATAGAATTTATCGAAAATGGGTTCTAAAGACCTAATTTCTTCACCCAAACCTTGGGCAAAAACATCCCAAAAAACAGTGGCATTATTTATTTTGCCGTCGTTTCTCACCATTGCTTCTACACCTTGCATCATAGCGGCTAAAAATGCTTTTGGCTCATAGCCGTAGGGTGCAGCAGTTTTGGTTAGTAAATGAAAATATCCTCTTGCAAATTCGTCATAGTCCATTGGCAAAAGGGTGCCGTCTAAGTCAAATAAAATAGCGTTATATTGCATAAATTATAACAACTCCTCCGAAAAAATTTAGAAAATAGAAGATTGAACACATTATATACGATAATTTTTAACCAGTCAAGAGAAATTTGTCGAAGCGGGCAACAAAATATGGCATATATATTGAATTTTAATTTAAAATATGATACAATATATTGTAATTATAAGTTTAAATGATGCGAGGTTTGGTTATGGCAACACCCAGAGAGCTGGCCCTCAAAATTTTATATGATATTGAGAAAAATGGTGCATACTTAAACATCAGTTTTAAGAACCATACAGAGGGGGCTTGTATGGATGAACGGGATGCTGCGTTTGTCAAGGAACTGGCGTATGGTGTCATTCAGCACAAGCTGACCCTTGACTATGTGATTGCCCGGTTTTCAACTGTTAAATTAAAAAAGCTTGCGCCTTTTGTTTTGTGCATTCTGCGAATGGGAATCTATCAGCTATATTTTATGGATAAAATTCCCGAAAGTGCTGCCGTGAATGAATCGGTAAAGCTGGCAGGGCGTTATGCTGGCAAATCCCGTGGCTTTGTGAATGCTATTTTGCGAAAAGTTGCAAAAGAACCCCTGCAATTACCACAGGGGCAGGGAGCAGAGGCACTGTCTGTCCGGTATTCTCATCCCGCTTCATTGGTTACCTGGCTCGCTGAAACTTTTGGGGCAGAGCGGGCAGAGGTAATTTTGGCAGAAAACCAAACGGCACCTGCATTATGCGTGCGTGTGAATACCTATAAAACCACAAAAGAAGAACTTGTCAAGCGTTTGTGTGATGAAGGTGTCAGCGTATCTGAGGGCGCACTATCAGATTGCAGCCTGCTGTTTGAAAGCGGCGGCGTGCAAAAGCTTTCTTCTTACAAAGAGGGTCTTTTTACCGTGCAGGACCAAAGCGCACAGCTTGCGGCTCTTGCTCTTTCACCGGAGGCAGGAGATGTTGTTTTTGATGTTTGTGCTGCACCGGGTGGCAAAACGACCCATATAGCGGAGCTTATGAATAATCAAGGCGAAATTTTAGCACTGGATTTATACGCAAAGCGTCTTGCGTCCGTAACAGAAACTGCCGGGCGGTTGGGGCTTAGCATTATTAAAACTCAGGAAGCGGATGCTTCTTTATATGAATTTACCAAACAGGCGGATAAAATTTTGATTGATGCGCCCTGTTCGGGTCTTGGTGTTATTCGCCGCAGACCGGATATTAAATATAAGCCGGAACTGACGGATTTTGCAGAGCTTATTTCGATTCAGAAAAACATTTTAAACCACTGTTCTGAATTTTTAAAACCGGGTGGCGTGATGGTGTACAGCACCTGCACAATTAATCCCGGTGAAAACGAAGAGCAGGTTATGGATTTTTTAAAAGAACACACAGATTTTGAACTTGTTCCGGTTAAAAGTCCTCACATCACCGGGCAGGCAAGTGAGATATTAAAAGATGGAATGGGCACCTTTTATCCACAAAAAGAAGGTGGAGACGGATTTTTTATCGCTAAGCTGAGAAGGAGAAATCATGGCTGAGAAAATAGACTTATACAGTTTAACTGAACAAGAGCTTTGCAGTCTATCAGAATCCTTAGGAGAAAAAGCCTTTCGGGGCAAGCAACTCTTTAGCTGGCTCTATAGCGGTGCTGAAAGCTTTGATGATATGACAAACATCTCCAAAAGCTTCCGTTTGACTTTGGAAGAAAAGTGCACAATGAAACTGCCGGAGATAGCCAGAAAGCAAGTGTCGGTGGATGGCACGGTGAAGTATGCGTTCCGGCTTTATGACGGAGAAGTGATAGAAAGCGTGGTTATGAGCTATCACCATGGCAACACCATTTGCCTGTCAACCCAGGCAGGGTGTAATATGGGATGCCGTTTTTGTGCCTCTGCCATCGGTGGGAAAAGCCGTGACCTAACGGCCGG
>JAZSJR010000143.1:0-2293 GCA_045534415.1 Clostridia bacterium | reverse complement strand
AGCTTCGGTATTTTTTTCGGCGGCACTGACAGTTTGGTCTTTCAGGCGGAAGTAAAAAAGTCCGGCAGGTTTGAGATTTTTACCTAAAAAATCACTTTGGCAGGCGGCAGTCAGATACACTGCCAGCTGCAGAGAAAGACCATTGTAGATATCACTTAAGCTAAAGCTTTTGCTACCTGTTTTGTAGTCAATGATTTTAATATATACCTCTGCATCCCGGTGCAGTGTATCAATACGGTCGATGCGGCCAATGAGGGTGATGGTTTCACCGGTGGGGAGATTAATGGTCACCGGCGGTAGTTCACCGTTTTCCTCAAAGGCAACTTCAAAGGCGCAGGGTTCAAATTCACCGCTTTTTATGTGGGTGACAATGACCCCGAGCATTTTTGCAAGCTGTGTTTTTAATCGGCGAATCAGCGCTTTTAAGCGGCTTTCGGTATATAAGTGGCAGATGAACAGGTCAGAGAGCAACTCGTCAACTGTTTCATCAGCTAAGCGGGTTACATCCTCATCTGTCAGGTTTGCAAAACTGTTGTTTTCACGGGTGATTCGTTGTGAGGCAATTTCCACCAGCTTGTGCAGAAGATGACCAATATCCGGTGCATCAATTTTTAAAATCTTTCGCTCCTTTGCCCGAAGACCATAATGAAGAAAATAAGAGAAGGGGCATTGGCTGAATTTTTCAAGCTGGGTAACGCTGCCACGGAGATTTTGTCCATACAGGCTCTTGACAAGCTCCGGGGACAGATTTGGAACGCTGTGCACATAGTGGCTGTAATGCTGCATAGCGGCATAGCGCTTGGCATAATCTGCGTCTTTGCTGAAAAACTGATGCAGTGCTAGTACGGCGGGGTCTTTTTCATTGAAATGCTCTAAGAGATATTGCCAACCGGAGGCTTTGCCTGCAATGAGAGTCTCAGGGGTTGGCGGTGTGAGCAGGTTGTCTCTAGTAGCCAGGTTAGGAAATAGCTTATGCAAACGGTCGATTAAAGGGGAGGGGAGCAAACCCTTTCCCTCAAAATCTGCCACAGAATAGCTGATATGCATAGCTTCTTGGCTAACAGTGAGAGAGCTGTAGACAAGATACTGATTCTGAAAAGCAATTTTCTTGCCGTCAGGCCCCAGGGTAAGCCCCTGTTTTTCCAGAAGCGTTCGTTCAGCGTCTTTAATCAAACCCTCTTGGGGAGGGGCATCGGGAAAAGCACCCACATTTGCACCAATGACAAACAGCACCTTGACATTTTTGACTAAAGAACGACCGGTATCCCCAACAACCACCTGGTCAGCAATAGGAGGAATGGTAGACATTTCACATTGAGAAAGTCCGGCAAGCACAATATTTTTTAAACGCTTTAAGCCAATTTTTTCGTCACCTAAGCAGGTCACAAGCTCATCAAGCAGAGATATCAGCAAATTATAGATTTCACTATGCTCCCGGGCAAGCTGATGTTGACCCGAAGCCTGCATGACTTCTGATTCTTTTTTTACCTTATTGTATAGACCAATGGTTTCAAAAAAACGGAACAAGGCTTCTGCCCTGTGAGAAACCAAGCGGTTATCGGCAAGGTCTTCTCGCAAAGAAATCAGCGGAGATAAAACCCGGTTGCGGATTGCAAGCAGATTTTGCGCCTCGTTGCTATGTTTTTTATCATAATCTTCCGTTTCATAAAAAACAGAGTCAGCCTGTTTTAAGAAACGGTCATCATCCAGCCAGTCCTTTTGACGGAGTCTGCCAGCTAAAGCAAAGTTTTCGAGTTTATCTGCCTCGTTCATTGAAATGCCTGCGTAACCGGTTTTGATATAATCCATCAGCACCTCGGTTTCGATGCCTTTGGTTAAAAGCTCAAACACCGAAAGAAGCATAATCATAATGGGATGGGAAAGCAGAGGCTTTTTCTGGTCAATGAAAGCCGGAATCTGATAGGTTGAGAAAACTGTTTTAATCAGGTCTGTATAGCTATCAGGGTTGCTGGCAATGATGGCAATATCCCGGTAACGCAGACCTTTTTCCTTTACAAGTCGGCAGATTTTGGTAGCCAAAACCTGCACTTCTGTATAGAGATCAGGGGCAATATATAGTGAGATATCCCGAGTTTCTTCCTTATATATAGTATGCGGATAGGTTTTATACTCTTTTTCAAAATGCATGAGCTCAGCCGATTTTTTAAAGCGATGCTTTTCTGTCAGTACGACGGGAGGGTTGACAGATGCTCCTGCTTTTTTGGCAAGGGCATATAAGCTTTGGGCGGTAGCACCAACGGGTTTGCAAATTCCCTCAGCGTCCGGCAAGGAC
>JAZSJR010000119.1:0-3399 GCA_045534415.1 Clostridia bacterium | reverse complement strand
ATAACAATTCTCCTTAACTACGTTTTTTTCTGATTAATGAAAGGGGCGGAAGCTCCCTGCCTATGTTAAGTCTTAGCCCCTGCTGTGCGTGAGGTGCACTCTCTATGGCGTTGCCGTAAATATCTTTAAGACCGTCAGCGTTAAAAGAAAAGCTCGGCATAAAGGGAACAACCGCCTCCAGCTCGTCTCCGGCAAAGAACCGATTTCTCTGCTCAAGCAGTAGTTCACCGGTAGCCGCATCATATCCTGTTACAACGGCAACCACATCATAATTTCGCACGTAAGCACTGGTCTCATAGTTCTGCGCTTCTTTCTCCGGCTTGCCCAAATAAAAACCTGTTGTGTAATGGCGGTTTGAAACCTTAGAAAGTTCTTCCAGCCACACAGGGTCAGTTTTATATGTTTCAGGATTTTCAAAGTAACGGTCCAGTGCCTCACGATATGTTTTCACAACCGTAGCAACATAATATTCCGTTTTAACCCTGCCCTCAAGCTTCAAACTGTCAATACCGCTCTTTACAATCTCCGGTATATATTCAATCATACACAAATCCTTGGAGTTAAAAATAAAAGTACCACGCTCGTTTTCATAAACAGGCAAATACTCACCGGGGCGCTGCTCTTCCATCAAATGATAATTCCAGCGACAAGGATGTGCACAATTCCCCTGATTTGAATCTCTGCCCGCCATATAGTTTGAAAGCAGGCAGCGACCCGAATAGGAAATGCACATAGCACCATGAACAAAAGCTTCAATTTCCAAATCTTCAGGAATCGCTTGACGAATTTCCTTAATTTCAGCAAAAGAAAGTTCTCTTGCACACACAACACGGCAAGCGCCAAGCTGATGCCACATTTTAAAGGTTTCAGAGTTAACATTGTTTGCCTGAGTGCTGATGTGTATCGGAATATTCGGGGCATACTGTTTTGCCATAGACAAAACGCCCAAGTCCGAAATAATCAAGCCGTCGGGTGCCAAAGCTGAAAGCTCCGTTAAATATTCCGGCAAAACCGCCATATCCTCGTTATGAGGAATAATGTTAACTGCTATATATAATTTTTTCCCTTTGGCAAGAGTTATTTCTCTTGCTCTTTTTAAATCGTCTTCTGAAAAATTTTTAGCCGCGCATCTCATAGAGAACGCCTCGCCGCCTGCATAAACGGCATCCGCACCGAAAGCAATGGCTGTTTTTAACCTTTCTAAACTTCCGGCTGGGGCTAACAGTTCCGGCTTTTTCATATTATTTCTCCTCGTGGATTTTCTCTATAATTTCTTTGGTAATCGTTTCAGCATCCAGCCCACACAAATGGTATAATTCCGTAAGAGACCCGTGAGGCACAACGCCATTTTGATGAGCCTTTATTAAAACCTGTGTTCCAACAGGCGTTTTGGATGCTATGTTTTGACCTACACCGCCGTTTATCACACCATCTTCCAATGTAACAATCAATTTGTGGCTTCTTGCTGCATCTTGCAAAAATGATTCAGGCACATTCGTCAGAGTTCTGAGATTCACTACTGTTGCACAAATGCCATCTTTTTCAAGATTCTCCCTGACCTGCATGGCTGTTTTCAGCATATGCCCGGCAGAAAGCAAGCAAACATTCTCCCCTTTTGCCACCACGTCAGGTACATAGGGAATAAAAGATGCACCGCTATAATCATAACGCACATTGCCACGGGGATACCGAATAGCAATAGGACCCTTGTGCTTGGACACTGCATACTGTAGCATTTCTGAAAATTCAATAAAGTTTGCCGGAGCAAGCACCGTCATATTCGGCATATGAGATAAAAACGAAAGGTCATAAATCCCCTGATGGGTTTCGCCATCTTCACCAACCAAGCCTGCTCTGTCGATGCAAAAAACAACGTGCAGATTCTGCAAACAAACATCGTGCAAAACTTGGTCATATGCCCTTTGTAAAAAGGATGAATACAGCGCAACCACCGGTGTAAGCCCTCTTTGGGATAACCCCGCTGCAAATGTCACAGCGTGTTGTTCTGCAATGCCTACATCAAAAAAGCGGTCAGGAAATTCTTTGGCAAAACTGTTAAGTCCTGTCCCATCCGGCATAGCAGCCACTACCGCACAAACCTTATTGTCACGACAGGCAATATCGGTCATGCTTTTGCCAAAAACCTTTGAATAGGTATCTCCGCCTTTGCCGCTTTCACCTGTTTCAACCTCAAAGGCACCAACACCGTGAAAATCTGTTGGCTTGTCCTCAGCAAATTTGTAACCTTTTCCCTTTTTGGTTTTAACGTGGATCAAAACCGGATTAGAAATGGCCTGTGCCTGTTCTAAAATATGACACAAGAACGGCAAATCGTGCCCGTCAATGGGGCCAAGATATGTAAAGCCTAAGTCTTCAAAAATTGTGCTTTGTATCAGCAAATGACGAAAAGCGTCTTTTGCCTTTTTAAGCCCCGATAAAATTGGCGGACCAACATAAGGAATTTTATTAAACAAGTTTGACAGCTTAGATTTAAACTGAAAATAAGCAGGCTTTGCACGCAGGTTGGTTAGATATCGTGACATTCCGCCCACGTTTTTCGCAATGGACATTTCGTTGTCATTTAAAACAACAATAAAATTCTTGCCATAAGTTCCTGCGTCGTTCAGTGCCTCAAGTGCCATACCGCCTGTTAGTGCCCCATCGCCAATAACGGCGATGGCACGGCGGTTTTCACCGATAATATCAGCAGCTCGTGTCATACCCAAGGCTGCGGAAACAGAGGTTGATGAATGCCCTGTATTATAAGCATCATACATACTTTCTGAGCTTTTTGGGAAACCGCTTAAACCGCCAAACTTACGAAGGGTATCAAACTGCTCCCGCCGCCCTGATAAAAGCTTATGAACATATGACTGATGACCCACATCCCAGATGATGCTGTCGGTGGGTAAATCAAGTACTTTAAACAAAGCCAGTGTCAGCTCAACAACCCCTAAGTTTGAGGCTAAATGCCCGCCGGTTTTTGCCACAGACTCAATTAAAAATTTGCGAATCTCCGTTGCCAAAACCGTAAGCTCTGAATAGCTTAATTTTTTTACATCCTGAGGGCATTTTATGTTATCTAAAATTTGATACATAATCTTCACTCTTTACACTGAAATTCAGCTTCTTCTGCGAAACTGCTTAACAATATATACATTCTATAATATCATACCACAAAATTGCATTTTGGTAAAGAGAATTTGCTATTTTTCCTGCACTTTTTTTAATTTTTTACCTTTTCCCATAATTTCGTAAATCCCCATAGCAAATAAAAAGATTCCAAAGAGTTTTCTAAGCAGCCCGGCGCTGATAACACCTGCCAAAACAGAACCGCCCACCGCACCCAAAATGCCGGGAATAATAATCCACAATGAAGTCGGAGGGCCAAGCGGTCTT
>JAZSJR010000036.1:0-6290 GCA_045534415.1 Clostridia bacterium | reverse complement strand
TGCTTTTACCAAAAAGGTTTGATTATAAAAATTATATAACACAGAGCCGGATACTCTTATAATAAAAGAGTGGGTTGCCCGATTTTCAATTTTGTTGTGTGGTTTACAATCTTTGTGCAGGGAAGAAATAATTTTTAAATTTTCTATGTTGTCAAACATGACTTTCCTCCAAAGTTATAAAAGTTCTTGCTTTATTCTAACACATGGGAGTATATAAAAGCAATACAAGAGCGTTGTTTTGTTTCGAAAATTCCATATAGTTATAGAATTTCCATTTACATTTTCTGTTTCTTTGCTATAATCGAAAGTAGAAAACATTTTTACAATTTGTGGAGGCATATACATTATGGAAAATAGCGATAAGCGAACACATAAATTTGATTATATGTGGGTTATCATTGGTATTTGTTTTTTGATGATTTTCATTAGCCTGGGCTTTTGCAGTAGTGGTAGAACCTTGTATCTGACTGCCATTACAGATGCACTTGGTATTTGCAGAGGCGCTTTTGCATTAAATGACACCTTTCGATATGTTACAACGACTATTATTAATTTATATTTTGGTAAGCTGGTGTATCGCTTTGGAATGAAAAAACTGATTTGTGCAGGTTTTTTATGTCTAATTGCCTTTGCCCTGTTAAACACAGTTGCAACCACGGTATACACCTTTTATTTTGCAAGTGTTTTATTAGGTCTTGGTCTTTCGTGGACCGGTACCACAATGGTTAGTTCGATTATCCATCGATGGTGTACGAACAATAAGGGCACTATTACGGGTGCTGTTTTAGCTGCCAATGGTGTGGGGGGTGCTGTTGCAGTTCAAATTTTATCGCCTATCATCTTTCGCGAGGGCGATCCCTTTGGTTATCGCACTTCTTACCGATTGGTTTCTGTTATTTTGTTGGTAGCGTTGGTACTGATTTTGATTTTCTTCCGGGAAAAACCAAAGGGTAGCGAAGAGAAAGTGGAGGAAATTCCGAAAAAAAAAGAAAAAAGCCCGTGGTGTCGGCTGGGTTGGGATGGATTACAGTGAAGCAATCAAAAAGCCCTATTTATATGTTGCGCTTTTATGTATGTTTTTAACCGGTATGGCTCTTCAGGGGCTTAGTGGCATTGCGGTTCCGCATATGTATGATATAGGGATTAGTATTGAATTTGTGGCACTGCTTACAAGTTTTACAAGTGTTTTGTTAACAGTATCTAAGTTTACCACAGGCTTTATGTATGACAGACTCGGCATGCGAATTTCGATGAATATTTGCTTTGTTTGCTCATTTGTATCCCTGCTTGGTCTTGTCTTTCTGACAAACACACCTGCCGGCCGGGTACTTGCAGTGGTAAGAGGCATTGCCGGTGTTGTTGCCCTGCCTCTTGAAACGGTTATGCTTCCCTTGTTTGCCAGTGAACTATTCGGTAATAAAGACTTTGATAAGTTCGTGGGAATGTTTGTTTCGGCAAGTTGTGCCGGATTTGCAGTAGGCTCACCTTTTGGTAATTTTTGTTTTGATATTTTCAAGAATTATCAAATTGCTTTTTTGATTTTTGGTGTTATGATGTTGTTTGTAACCGTAGCAATGCAGTTTGTTCTGTCTGCGGCTAATCGTGACAGAAAAGTTATTTTATCGAAAGCGATGGAAAGTGGGGAAATAACTGCGTAAAACACCTTGACAAAACCTAAAAAATGTGCTATAATTTGTCACATCTCAATCGGAAAAGAGTTTTCCGAAGCAAGATAAACTGACCGCCGGTGTTTTTCATCGGCTAAGGCCATACGGACAGCCGGGTCAAATGCCGAAAACTGCCTTTGCAGTTGGCAACTTCTGTTGCCTTATTGATTGAGTTAAAAGCTCAAGTTTTATAAGTTGGTGACTATAAACCGATGCCAAGTGGCATATAACTTGTGAAATGGTCAATAAGAGTGGTAAAAGTAATCTTTGCTATATAGACTCTAAACCCATTGGGATGTAACAACGTGATACCTTCTTCCTGCAGGATAGGGGGATTATGGCTTTGTTTCTTGCAAGTGGTATGCTGCTCAGCAGTATACCGCTTTTTTAATTTGTGCGTAAGGAGAAGGACCATGAAGAAAATTATTGAGCTAAATAACATCTCTAAATCCTTTGACGGAGAACTCATTTTAGACGATATCAGTTTAGATATTTACGATAATGAATTTATTACCTTGCTGGGTCCTTCGGGTTGTGGCAAAACCACAATGCTTCGTATGATTGGCGGCTTTGAACATCCTGACAGTGGTGACATTTTGTTTATGGGTGAGAGAATTAACGATGTTCCGCCCCATAAACGCAATGTTAATACCGTTTTTCAGAAATACGCGTTGTTTCCCCATTTGAATGTGTTTGAAAATGTGGCATTTCCGTTGCGTGAGCGCAAGGTGCCTAAAAAGGAAATTAAAGAAAAAGTAGAAGAAATGCTTTCTCTTGTGATGCTTTCTAATTTTGCTGACCGCAGTGTGACAAGCCTTTCCGGTGGACAGCAGCAGCGTGTTGCCATTGCAAGAGCGCTGATTAACCATCCCAAAGTTTTGCTTTTAGATGAGCCTTTAGGCGCTCTTGATTTAAAGCTCAGAAAAGATATGCAGCAGGAACTGAAAAAAATTCAGAAAAGCACAGGTATCACCTTTGTGTTTGTCACTCATGACCAGGAAGAAGCCCTTAGCATGTCTGACACCATTGTGGTTATGAGCGAGGGTAAGATTCAGCAGATCGGCACCCCTACAGATATTTACAACGAGCCGCAAAATGCCTTTGTGGCGGATTTTATTGGCGAGAGTAATATCATTGACGGCATTATGCTTGAAAACTATAAGGTTAGCTTTTCTGGGCACATTTTTGAGTGCCTTGATGCAGGCTTTGCTGTGGGTGAGCAGGTGGATGTTGTTGTTCGTCCGGAAGATGTTGATATTGTGCCTCTGGATAAAGGTATGCTGCAGGGTGTTGTCACAGCAGTGACCTTTATGGGTGTTCACAATGAATTGATTGTGGATATCGGCGGTTTTAAATGGATGATTCAGACAACTGATTCGGCAAACGTGGATGACCGCATTGGAATTTCACTTGACCCCGATGCTATTCATATTATGAAAAAATCCAAATACTCAGGTATGTTTGGTGACTATTCCTCTTATTCCAATGAGCTTGATGAGCTGGCTGACCCGGGAGGTGAGGAATGACCATGACAAAACCGGTCAAAGTCGCAAAAAGAGGCGGAATGGGTCTTGCACTGGCACCGTATTCTGTTTGGTCTGTTCTCTTTATTTTGGTGCCTCTCTTTTTTGTGGCATACTATGCTTTTACAGATGAAAACTTTGCTTTTACAACTGAGAATATTACCCGTTTTTTCACTGCGACCAGTGAACTGAAAGGGGATGACGGGACAGTTAGCTTAGTGCGTACCTATCTTGTCATTTTTATGCGTTCGTTAAAGCTTGCAGCAATCTCAACCCTGGTTTGCCTTTTAATGGGGTATCCCATGGCATACATTATGGCAAGAACCAAGCCGAGAACCCAAAAACTGCTTGTTACGCTGATTATGATTCCTATGTGGATGAACTTCTTAATCAGAACCTATGCCTGGATGACCATTTTGCAGGATACAGGCATTTTGAACAACTTTTTAGGCCTTTTAGGGATTGATAAAATTCACATCATCGGTACGGAAACTGCCGTAATCATTGGTATGGTGTATGATTACTTTCCCTATATGATTCTGCCGATTTATTCAATTTTGGCAAAGCTGGATGATAAACTCTTAGAGGCGGCAAAGGACTTGGGCTGCAACAGTTTTTCTGTTTTAAAGCGTGTAATTTTTCCCTTAAGCCTGCCTGGGGTTATTTCCGGTATCACCATGGTGCTCATTCCGTCAATCAGCACGTTTTACATTTCGCAAAAACTTGGTAACGGTAAGTTTTTCTTGATTGGTGATGCCATTGAGGGGCAGTATATTGCCAACAATCTGCATTTTGCGGCGGCTATTGCATTTATCTTAATGGTTATTTTGCTGGTGTGTATGGCACTGGTGAAATATCTGACCGCCCGATTGGTATATGGGGGTGAGTGATTTGAAACTAACATCTAAATTTTACACGACACTCATTTTCGTTTTTCTTTTCGCTCCCATTTTGGTGCTTTTGGTATTTTCCTTTAATGAGGCAAAAAGCCTTTCGGTTTTTTCCGGTTTTTCTCTTAAATGGTATGAAGAACTGTTTCACGATGAAAATACCTTGGAATCAGTAAAAAACACGATTATTCTGGCATGTGCCGCAACTGTCATTTCAACGGTTATGGGAACGGCTGCTGCTATGGGAATTTATAAGCTGAAAAGCCGCCTGGCTAAAATGGCGGTCAATACGGTGACAAACATTCCTATGATTAATCCGGACATTATTACCGGTATTTCTATGATGCTGGTGTTTGTGTTTGTTGGGAGAATGGTGGGGGCATCCACAAGCCTGAATTTTTGGACAATGCTAATTAGCCACGTTACATTTTGCCTGCCTTATGTCATTTTTCAGGTGCTTCCCAAACTGCAGCAAATGGACAAATCCCTTGCCGAGGCGGCAATGGATTTAGGGTGCACACCCTTTAGGGCATTTTTTAAAGTGACTATGCCGGAAATACTGCCGGGCATTATTACCGGTGCGATTATGGCGTTTACCTTATCCTTGGATGATTTTGTCATCAGTTACTTTACGTCGGGTAATGATTTTCAAACCTTGCCGATTCGTATTTATGGTATGACCAAGAAAACGGTTACACCTAAAATGTATGCCCTGGCGACGATTATTTTCTTTGTTACCATGGCACTTTTATTACTCAATAACTTTGTAGAAAGCGGCGAAGATAAGCGTGCCCGTGAACAAAAAGAGAAAAAATAAACTAAAAAGGAGCGAATCACAATGAAAAAGTTAGTATCAGTTTTTATGGCTGTTTTAACGATGGCAGCCCTGTGCCTTTCCGGTTGCGGAAGTTCTGACACACTGGTTTTAAATGTTTATAACTGGGGTGAATATATTTCTGATGGCAGCGAGGGTACTTATGATACAGTGAGTGAATTTGAAAAATGGTATCAGGAAACCTACGGCCAAAAGGTGAAAGTGAACTATACCACCTTTGCTTCGAATGAAGATATGTATAGCAAGCTTTCCTCTGGTGCAGTCAGCTATGATGTTGTGATTCCCTCTGATTATATGATTGCCAGAATGAAAGAAGAGAATATGCTTCTGCCTTTAAATTTTGATAATATTCCCAATTATCAGAACATTGATGATGGCTTTAAGAGCCTTTACTATGACCCTGAAAACAAATATACCGTGCCTTATGCTTACGGCATCATTGGTGTTATTTATAATGCCAATGAGGTTGATGTACAAGACACCGGCAACTGGGACCTTTTATGGAACGAAAAATATGCTGATAAAATTCTGCAGTTTAACAATTCCCGTGATGCTTTCGGCATGGCAATGTATAAGCTGGGGCTTGATGTAAACACAGAAGACACAGCAGTTTGGGATACAGCTTACGAAGAATTGGTTAAGCAGCGCCCATTGGTTTACAGCTACGTTATGGATGAAATTTATAACATGATGGAATCCGGTGAAGCGGCAATTGGTGCTTATTATGCCGGTGATTATTTCACAATGAAAGACGCACAGGCAGAGGGTATTGACCTTAAGTTCTATTATCCGGAGACAACCAATTGCTATATTGATGCAATGTGCATTCCCACTTGTTGTCAGAATCAGGAGCTTGCAGAAATCTTTATCAACTTTATGCTCTCTGAAGATGCAGCCATTGCCAATGCGGAATATACCTATTATGCATCTCCCAACAAGGTGGTTTATGAAAACCCCGGTTATCAGGAAGAAATGGGAGAAGAGGCAATGGAGGTTCTCTACGGCAAGTCAGAAGACTTTACGGCTATGTATAATGCAAATGCATACAGAAACTTAAAGCCGGAAACCTTGGATTATATTAATACCCTGTGGGAAACAGTGAAGATTAATTAACAGAATAAAAAAACACCCGCTTGGGTGTTTTTTTTATTTTATAACGAAAACCACGCGATAGTCGCGTATTTCAAAAAAGGGTTAACCGATGACTAGAAATAAACCTAAAAAGACATTAATAAGTTTAGTTGTATAGAAAAGTTGCAAATTTATTTTGTGAGAGAAGCCTCCCTTGCCTAAAGGGAGGGGGACCCCCGAAGGTGTTGGAGGGATTTAACAATGGTGTTGTATTTATGCCCTGCCGGGCGGGCCTACTTTTGTT
>JAZSJR010000178.1:0-5507 GCA_045534415.1 Clostridia bacterium | reverse complement strand
GATAGGGTACAGTACATTATAACCCTCTAACCGGCGTTTGCGGGCAACAATATCGAGAGCTGTATAGCTTCTGGGGTGACCAACGTGCAGACCGTGACCTGACGGATACGGGAATTCTACCAAGCCGTAAAACTTCGGCATCGTATAATCGTCCTTTGCACGGAAGGTGTTATTTGTGTACCAGTTGTTCTGCCACTTTTTCTCAATGTTTTGAAAATTATATTCCATCCTCTTTAGTCCTCCTCTATAATCTCGTCTAAGTTTAGCTCTTCTGCATCTGACCAGAGCTTCTCAAGACCGTAAAATTCACGGGTTTCCTGATAAAATATATGCACAATTACATCAGAATAATCCATCAAAATCCAGTTAAAACCCTGCTTGCCCTCTTTTTGAAACAGGGTAATTTCTTTCTTTTCCATTTCTTCTTCTAAGGTATCTGCCAAAGCCTTCACCTGGGTAGAAGATTGGGCAGAGCAAATTACAAAATAGTCTGCCAAAAGGGTTAGTTCTGAAACCTTTAAGGCTTTAATATCCCTTGCCTTTTTATTGTCTAAATGCCGAACAATGGCTTTTGCCTTGTCAAGTGATGTCATCCTGTCACCTTCTCCTTACAAATCTCTAAAAAGTATTGCTGCGCCTGCAGGGTTTGACTATGTAACTTTTTGTGCCGATGCTGAATATACTCAATTGAACGCTCCAGTGCAAACAGCATGGCACAATCTAAATTAGTTTTGCACAACGCGCGAAGTTCTTCAATTCCCTCAAAGGGCACTCGGTTTGGTTCAATGATGTCTGCCAGATACAAAATCTTTTCCAAATTGGTCATGTTTTCTCTGCCAAGAGTATGGTATTTCACCGCGTCTATAATTTCAATATCGGTAATGCCAAATTCTGTTTCCACCATTTTTGCGCCTAAATCTGCGTGAATCAGACCTTTTTGGTCTTTTTTCACCGGGTCAAGCCGAACACCCAGTTCTTTGCAGAGAGGAATCCTTTTACTTTTTTCAATATCCTTGGCGCAATCATGCAAAAGCCCGGCAAGGCGTGCTTTGTCGGTATCAACCCCAAAAATTTCTGCCATTTCTACGGCGGTTTCCATCACGCCTAGTGAGTGACGGTAACGCTTCTCCGTCAGCATTCCTTTCAGCTTTTGCTCCATTGATTCAAGATCCATTCTGGCTAATTCCATTTGTTCCTCCATCTGTCCCTTGCTTTATCCTTTGTATAAACCATTTGCCTGTATATATTCCGCTATATAAGTTGGCACCAATCGGGAAACATCCTCCCCCTCTGCTACCATTTTGCGGATTTGTGTTGAAGAAATATCCATTAAAATGTTATCTAAAAAGAAAACTCTTGGCGGTGTTTCATCACCTGAAAAGCGGGATAAGAATGTCCCCTTATCCACATCCGGTCTTGAAACCACCACAAAGTTGCACAATCCCATCAGCTCCCTGTAATGCCACCAGGATGGCAGGTCGCGAAAAGAATCTGCGCCGATGATGAAATAAATCTCATCATCAGGATAGAGTTCTTTAAAATGCTGTACTGTCAGTGTGCTGTAGCTTTTTTCTTTTCTTGAAAGCTCCCAGTCAGAAACCTCTGCCCCCACGTTTTCTGCCACAAGCCGTGTCATGGCAAGGCGATGCGCCTTGTCCGTAATTTTCTTATCAGTTTTGTGAGGAGGATCCCCCGCCGGGATAAAAATAATTCTGTCAAGCTGCAGGTGATTTTTTGCTGCCTGCGCCACCTTGATGTGACCATTGTGAAGCGGGTCGAAGGTGCCGCCGTATAAACCTGTTTTCACAAAATCATCCTTTAAATTTCAATGGTTTTATTTTCTCTTGATTCGCGATATACTACGAATTTTGACCCGATGGATTGCACGGGTTCAGCATGCAGGCATTCTGCAACATAATTGCAGGTTGCCTTTGTGTCAAGCATTGCGGTTTCTAAAATTGAAACCTTAACCAGCTCACGAGCTTCAAGCGCATCATCAACCTGCTTTAAAAAATTATCATTAATGCCGCCCTTACCAATCTGCAAAATTGCGGGAATGGTATTTGCCAGTTTGCGTAGCGCTGCTCTTTGTTTTCCTGTAATCATGAAAAATCTCCTGTCTTTTCTATAGTGCCTTTAAAAGCATTTCCTCAAAATGCGCCTTGGGATATGCGCCGGAAACCTGATCTACAATTTCACCGTTTTTAAAAACAATCACGGTAGGAATGGTCATAACATTATAACGAATGGCAAGGGGGGCTTCCTCATCCACATTCACCTTACCGACGATTGCACGATCCTCATATTCTTCTGCAAGCTGGTCCACAAGTGGAGAAACCATTCTGCAGGGACCACACCAGGACGCCCAAAAATCTACTAAAACAGGTTTGTCACTTTGCAGGACATCCTGCTCAAAATTTGCTTCAGTTAAAGTTTTAACAACATCATTTGCCATTTTTTGCACCCTCTCTTTTTCCATATGCTTATTATAAACCATAAAAAGAATAATATTGCATAAACTTATGAATACTCATCTTTTATCATACCACAAATCCGCTTTTTTGTAAACAAAAAAAGTGATAAAACCGCCAAAAGTTCTCATTTAAAGTATAAATTGTCTGTTTTTGCAAAAATGATTAGGATTTCTTCTTCGTCATATTGACTTTTTTCAGCTCGTATATTATAATGATACAATAAATATAATTGTGTCCTTTTAGGACGCAGAATTATGGTATTTCTAACCAAAAGGAGAGGATTTTATGGGGAATAAAGTTATTCTGTCTGCAGATTCTACTTGCGACTTAACCCCTGAGTTGTTTGAAAAATACAACATCAGCCGTTTGCCCTTATATATAACCTTTGGCGAGGAAAGCTTTCGTGACGGTGTGGAAATCACACCGGATGAATTATATCAAAAAGTTAAAGAAACTGACACACTGCCGAAAACTTCCGCCGTTTCTGTTGGCGATTTTATAGAATATTTCGGCAAGCTTTTGGAAGAGGCTGACCAGATTATCCACTTTTCCTTAAGCTCTTCTCTTTCTTGCACCTTTCAGAATGCAATTTTAGCTTCTGCTGAATTTGAGGGTCGTGTGTTCCTAGTTGACACATTAAACCTCTCCACCGGTGAGGCACTGACCATTTTACACGCTGCCGAATTGTTAGAAGCCGGCAAGACTGCTGAAGAAATCGTGGCAGACTGCGAAAGCTATGCAAAGCGTGTGGATGCAAGCTTCATTGTAGATAAGCTTGAGTTTCTGCACAAGGGTGGCCGTTGCAGTGCACTGGCTGCACTGGGCGCAAACCTCTTAAGCATCAAGCCCTGCATTGAGGTCAGCGGTGGCAAAATGGACGTTGGCAAAAAATATCGCGGTAAATTTAAAGCCGTTCTGCAAAAATATGTTGAAGAACGTTTATCCTCCGATGATATTGATACCACCCGCATTTTTGTTACCCACGCCGGTTGTGCCGACGATGTGGTCGAAACCATATATACTGCAGTGAAAGATGCCGGCCTATTTAAAGAAGTGCTTCTAACCCGTGCCGGATGTACCATTTCATCTCATTGCGGACCTGACACTTTAGGTATTTTATTTGCACGTAATCAAGAAATTTAATTTGTTAATCATTGCGAAAGGACTGATCTTATGAGTCTAATTGTTCAAAAATTCGGCGGCTCATCTGTTGCAAATGCTGAACGCGTGTTCAACGTTGCGGACATTATCACGAGCACTTATAAAGCCGGCAATCAGGTTATTGTTGTTGTTTCCGCTCAGGGCGACACCACTGACGAGCTGATTGAAAAAGCAAAAGAAATCAACCCCACACCGTCTAAGCGCGAAATGGATATGCTCCTGTCTACCGGTGAGCAGATTTCTATCTCTCTGCTTGCTATGGCAATTGAAAAACTGGGTTTCCCGGTTGTTTCTTTAACCGGCTGGCAGGTTGGCGTTCACACCGATTCTAAATATTCCGGCGCCCGCATCAGAAGAATTGAGCAGGAACGTGTACAGATGGAACTGGACAAAAACAATATTGTTATTGTTGCAGGTTTCCAGGGTCTCAACAAATATGGTGACATCACCACTTTGGGCCGTGGCGGTTCTGACACCTCTGCTGTGGCACTGGCTGCTGCGCTGCACGCTGACCTCTGCGAAATTTATACTGACGTAGACGGCGTTTATACCACAGACCCGAGAATTGTTCCCAACGCTTCCAAACTGGATGAAATCACCTTTGATGAAATGCTGGAGCTTGCTAGCCTGGGTGCAAACGTTTTGCATAACCGTTCTGTTGAATTAGGTAAAAAATATAACGTAAACATCTGTGTCCGCTCAAGTTTAACTCGTGCAGAGGGCACCATTGTTAAGGAGGTTGTTAATATGGAAAAAATGTTAGTAAGAGGTGTTGCAAAGGATACAAACGTTGCTCGTATCTCCGTTTGCGGCATTGAAGATACTCCGGGAAAAGCATTCAGAATTTTCTCTCTGCTTGCTAAAAAGAATATTAATGTTGATATCATTCTGCAGTCCATTGGTCACGAAGGCAAAAAGGACATTAGCTTCACCACAACTGAAGAACACCTGGCAGAAGCTCTGCAGATTTTAGAAGAAAACAAAGATGCCATTGCATATGAAAGCGTAAGCTCAAATAAAGATGTTGCAAAGGTTTCCATCGTTGGTGCCGGCATGGTTTCAAACCCCGGTGTTGCTGCTAAAATGTTTGAAGCTCTGTATGAAGCACAGATTAACATTCACATGATTGCAACCTCTGAAATTAAGGTTTCTGTCCTGATTGATGCAGGCTACGAAGATAAAGCAGTTCGTGCAATCCACGATAAATTTGAACTCTAAAATTAACGAAAAACCAATGACAAAAGACCCTCGTATAAGGGGTCTTTTGTTCTGTGTGGCGATTTGCCGCCGCAATAGGAGGCATACATGCATATAATTGAACTCGTTATGATTGCCATCGGTCTTTCGATGGATGCCTTTGCCGTTTCAGTTTCAAACGGCATGGCGATTCCCAACCTCCGCTTAAAGGATGCTTTAAAGTTCGGCTTCTTTTTCGGATTTTTTCAGGCGCTAATGCCCCTCATCGGTTGGGCAGCCGGACGCTTATTCAGTAGCTATATTACCGCCTTTGACCATTGGCTAGCGTTTATATTACTTGCATACATTGGCGGCAAAATGATTTATGACGCCTTGCAGAATGACTGCGAAGAAGCAAAAGGCAGCACCCGGTTTGGCGTTATGATTGTTCTGGCAATCGCCACCAGTATTGATGCCCTGGCAGCAGGTGTAACCTTTGCCTTTTTGCCTGTCAGCATTTTTTCAAGCATTTTAATTATTGGTCTTATCACCTTTGTCATTTGCACAGTGGGCGCGCTTTTAGGCAAGTGTGCCGGTTGTGCACTAGGCTCCCGGGCTCAAATTTTAGGTGGCGCCATTTTAATTATTATGGGATTAAAAATCTTAGTTGAGCATTTATTTTTTGCATAAAGAAGC
>JAZSJR010000084.1:0-1521 GCA_045534415.1 Clostridia bacterium | reverse complement strand
ATTCAAGGCTTTCACCCCCTTGTTGTGTTTATATCCAACATTAATGAGCCTATGAACTACCACACCCATGATGGAAGTGAAAGGCGCAAAAAAACATTTACACCTTCAGTTTCACATCAAGTTCAATCGGCGGGCTTGTCCAATTGCCGCCGGTGTTCAGTGTTGATTTGTAGCGGGTCTTCTTCAATTCTTTATCATAATACCGAATCTGTTGGCTTTTTATTCTTTCCGGCTTTTCCCGGTGATACTCAATGCGGTCGATGCAGGCTTTCAGAAGCCTGTTCTTTTTTTGTGCATCCACTTCCGGGTCACGCAGGGCAGCAAGCGCATCCTTGAAGCGAACAAGCTTTTCTTCATAGTCAACAGGATCGGGCATAGATTCGTAGGCTTTGCATAGTGCCTGTTGGACTTCCTCTTTTTCTTTGAGCAGCTTGGCATTCAACTGCTTGAAGATTTCTTGCGGCATGCGGTTTGCCGGGTCAGGGTCAGACTGTGCTTCCCATTGTGACAATTCCTTTGCTTGAAGGTCTTGCAACTTTTTTTCAAGGTTCTTGATAAGTTTGGCATGAAGTTTCATTGAATCCCCGGTGTCATTCTTCAGGCGGATTTCAAAATCTTCAATGCATTCTTCCAAGATGCTGCAGACACGTTCAATCATTTCTTCATACAAGCAAGAACCGCTTTTGCAATGCACTTGACCATCACACAAAAGTCTTGGCTTGCCGTTGTTGTATTTGTATGTTCTCAAAGACATTGCCCTTCCGCATTGGCAAAATAGAAGCCCAGCAAGCGGATTTCTGACTTTCGTGTTTGCTTTCGCCCGGTGGTTCCGTCCTTGCTTTTCCCTTGCTGCATAGAAGATTTCTTCGGTGACAATGGCTTGGTGCTTTCCGTCATAGATCAGATATTCACCAACCTTTGATTTGGGGTTGGTTTTGATGATTTCACCATCTTCAACAATGGTGATGGTCTTGCGCCAATTCCATTTCACCTTGCCAATATAGTGGACGTTTTCAAGCATGTCCTTTAGGGCTTCAGGTGACCAATGCTTGCCTTTGGGTGGCTTGACACCTAGATTGTCAAGTTTTCTTGCAATGCTAGTTCTGCCCATGTCTTTGTTGACGTACATGTCGAAAATCATTCGCACCACGTCTGCTTGCTCTTTGTTTTCTTTGAGTGTGGGGCATTTTCGCTTTCCGTCCGTCACCCATGTCTTATCATAGCCATATGGGGGAATAGATCCGATATAATTGCCCTGACTAACTGAAAGCAACCTTCCACGATTAAGAATTTTCTTCGTGTATTTCAAAAAGTCATTACCACGCATCAATTCTCTTTCAAAGGCATCCCAATCATATTCATCACGAAGGTCATAAATCCTTTCCGGTGTGATGACATATGTGTTTGTGAGCTTCAGCAGCTTCATCAAGCGCCCTATATCTTCAAGATCACCACGTGTGAGCCGCTGGGGTTCAACCACTTTGACCGCCTTATATTTGGGTGATTCTATCAATCGCAGCA
>JAZSJR010000172.1:0-23765 GCA_045534415.1 Clostridia bacterium | reverse complement strand
TCCTAAGACCGCTTGGCCTCCGACTTAGTGCTGAAGCAGCTTACATTTATACTGACACAGCTGACCACTGGGCAAAAGACTACATTGGTGAACTTTCCAAACGTGGTATCTTTAATGGTTATGAAGATGGTTCCTTCAGACCTGATTTAGGCATTACCCGTGAAGAAATGGCTGTTGCCCTGACTCGTGCGCTGGATATTGAAGATAAGGCAAGACGTGCTCCGTATTACAGCTATACCGATAGCTCATATGTTTCAACATGGGCTTTAGATGCTGTTAACATGATGTCTAAGCTTGGTGTATTCACAGGTTATGACGATGGTTCATATAAGCCGCAGCAGGTTATCACCAGAGAACAGATGGTTGCAGTTATTATGAGAATGTTTGACGACAGCGTTCCGAAAACAGCACTGAACTTTACTGATGAACATGTAATTGGTGACTGGGCAATGGGTTATGTAGAAAGTGCAACTACACTGGGAATTGTTGCAGGTTACCCTGATGGAACATTCCGTGCTACAAATTATATCACTCGTGCAGAAGCAGCAAAGATTTTGTATATGTTTATGCACTATGCAAACCTGCTGTAATTGACATAAGTCTTTGACAAAAGCAAGGAGAGCTTGCATGAGCTCTCCTTGCTTTTTAATCTATTAGGAGGTAAGAAATATGCTGAAAAAATTGATTGCGCTTCTTGCTGTGTTCTGTTTGCTGTTTGCCTCTGTGACTACGATGGCATCTGCATTTAACACAGATAATTTGGGACAAAAAATGGTTTATGTGCTGTCAAATGTCAGCCGGGATATTTTGATTCCAGCTTTGCCATTTGCCTGCAGCAACTCAGGACTCGATATGCTTGATGAGGCACTTGCAAAGCAACAAAGAGGTGAAGACGCAGGCATTTTAAGTTCTGTCATTGACAAGGCCTTGCAATATACCGATGCAGTAACTCTGCAGAATTTGTTTGACAGCTTGCGCGTTTTGGATTTAGCATACAGACAAAAGTGCCAGGGCATTTATCAAAACCAGGAAACGCTTTCTTTAAGTGTAGCAGAGAATCAAGGCGTTGAAGCTTTGCTCAAGCTGTCTGATGTAAGTGAAACCGAGTTAAAGGCAGTGCTCAGCGGTCATTTGATTTCAAATGGAATGATTGCGAACTTTCTCAAGGCAACGGCTAATCTTTCGCCATCAGGCGCACCTTTGACAATGAATGCAGACGGTACCTTTGCAGTTCGTGTGTTGCCGTCAGATTTAATTGGTCGGCTGGAAGCCGTTTGGCAGGCAGATGGTATGAGCTTTTCTTTAGAACAACAATTGCGTGATGGTGTACAAAAGCTGAACGAAAAGTTAACCGGTGCAGACAAAAACAGTGTTGGTTTGTTGTTTTATAAAGTGGGCTTGTTAGACAAAGCACCAAGTTATAATCCGCCAACGCAGGATGTTGAAAAGTTGCCGGGGGGTGGTGCAGGTAGCTTTGTAAAAGATGAATCTGCGACTGGCAATCAAACGGAAAGCTTCAGCGTGACGGAGGCAGGCATTGTTTCCATTCCCGGTGCTTATACAAACCATGTGCTATACCGCGTTGAGGGGACTAATATGACACCGGTTAAAATGGCGCTGTATATGGATGGAGCTATGGTTGCGGAACTGTCAAAGGGAGAGTATACCATCAAAGAGGCAGATGTTCAGTTTGAGGATTGTAACGGCTGGTCAAAGCCTTATGTTGATGCTTTATATGCAAGGGGCATTGTGGGCGGCAAGGCTGCAGGCATTTTTGCGCCGGAGGATAGCATCACAAGAGAAGAATTTGTCAAACTGATTGTTGAGCTGTTTGATATGCGTGATGAACAGGCGGTGTCCACCTTTACGGATGTACCCAAGGATGCGTGGTATTATTCCTATGTGGCATCTGCACAGAAATACGGCATTGTCAGCGGTATCAGCAACACAGAATTTGGCGTTGGCAGAGAAATCAAAAGACAGGATATGGCAAAAATCATCAGTGAGGTGCTGACAAAGAAAGGCCTTGCTGCAAAAGCGGCAGATGCATCAGCCTTTGGTGATTATGAAACCATTTCAGACTATGCACGCTCCCATGTGCTGACAGTTTGTGGCTTCGGCATTGTTTCAGGAGATGACAAAGGCAACTTTAATCCTGCACAAAGTGCAACCCGCGGAGAGGCTGCAAAGATGATTTACGGTGTGATTCGTGCAGTGCTTTTGCGCGGTGAATAACCACTGTTTATGCGCATTTTTGCACCATAAAAAGTTTTTTATGCAATGTTACTAAATAAAAAAATAAAATTTTGGTTAAAAATAGTCTAACAATTTGGCGGAAATTGTGGTATCATTGTAATGTAAAAAAATGATATGATATGTAATCATGAGGAGGTAAAAACAATGGCAAGTCTTAATCTAAAAGGCATCTACAAAAAGTATGCCGGCGGAGTTACTGCTGTTAGTGACTTCAATTTAGATATTGAGGATAAAGAATTTGTCGTTTTAGTTGGTCCTTCCGGTTGCGGTAAGTCTACTACTTTGAGAATGATCGCAGGTCTGGAAGAAATCAGCGAAGGTGAGCTCTACATTGGTGACAAACTGGTTAACGATGTTGCTCCGAAGGACAGAGATATTGCAATGGTTTTCCAGAACTATGCATTATATCCGCACATGAGCGTGTTTGATAATATGGCATTTGGTCTGAAATTGAGAAAAATGCCCAAGGAAGAAATCAACAAGAGAGTTCATGAAGCTGCTAGAATTCTGGACATTGAACATCTGCTTGACAGAAAACCGAAGGCTCTTTCCGGTGGTCAGAGACAGCGTGTTGCGCTGGGTCGTGCTATCGTGCGTGAACCGAAAGTGTTCCTGATGGACGAACCTCTGTCAATCCTGGATGCTAAGCTGAGAGGTCAGATGAGAACCGAGATCAGCAAGCTGCATCAGAGATTGCAGACAACCTTTATCTATGTAACCCATGACCAGACAGAAGCTATGACAATGGGTACCAGAATCGTTGTTATGAAGGATGGTTTCATCCAGCAGATCGATTCTCCCCAGGTTCTGTACGAAAAGCCCTGCAATATTTTCGTTGCTGGCTTTATTGGCAGCCCGCCGATGAACTTCATGGATGTTGAACTGCAGAACGCTGCAGAAGGTGGCATTCAGTTGTTACTTGGTAACACTACCATTAAACTGCCTGAAGCTAAGGCTAAGATGTTAGAAGGTTCTGAATACATCGGCAAGACCGTTGTTATGGGTATCCGTCCTGAAAATATTCATGACGAAGCTGTTATGATGGGCATCAGCCCCGAATGCATGGTTTCTGCTCATGTTGATGTTACAGAAATGATGGGTGCTGAAACATATCTGTATGTTACTGTTGAAGGTAACAGCCTGATTGCTCGTGTTAACCCCAGAACAACTGCTAAGCCCGGCGAACAGATTAATCTGATTTTAGACGGCAACAAGATTCAGTTGTTTGATAAGGAAACCGAACAGGTTATCTTAAACTAATTAGTTTATAAAAGAACGGCAAACTTGCCGTTCTTTTTTTATGCCTTTTCGGCAGAAGATAGAAAAAACTTGCAATCAACACCCGATTGTGGTACAATGATATAGATTGCAGATTTATATCTATTTGCAATTTGATTATTTGTTTATAAGGAGCATGATGATGAGTTATCAGGTTCATTCCTGTGCAATTCTTTCTCAGAAAGAGGTTGCACCGAACATTTATCAGGTGTGGGTGAAAAACCGGGACTTGGCAGCACAGGCAAAGCCGGGTCAGTTTTTACATATTGGGTGCGGTGATGTGGTATCTATGCCTCTTCGCCGTCCTATCAGTATTTGTGACGTACAAGATGACGCGGTACGATTCATCTATGAAGCAAAGGGCCGTGGCACAAAGGCTCTTTCAGAGCAGACAGGAGCGCTTGATATTTTAGGTCCTGTTGGTAACGGTTTTACCATTGCACCGGAAACATACAAAAAACCGGCTGTTATCGGCGGTGGTATTGGTGTTTACCCAATGCTGTATCTGACAAAACAACTCTCTAGTGCGGCAGCTTACCTTGGTTTTCGTAATAAAAGCCTGGTAACTTTAGAAGATGAGTTTAATGAGGCAGCAAACTATCTTTCTGTTTCAACAGACGACGGCAGCTATGGCAATCATGGCTTTGCGCTAGATTGTTTAAAGAAAGATTTTGCAGATCAAAAGTTTGATATTATTTACGCTTGCGGACCTAAGGGCATGCTGAAAGCAATTCAGGCTTTTGCTAAAGAGGTAGGCGTACCTTGTCAGATTTCTTTGGAAGAGCGTATGGGTTGCGGCATTGGTGCTTGCCTGACCTGTAGCTGTGAAACCCATGATGAGGGTGCCGGAAAGTATAAGCGTGTTTGCCGGAATGGTCCGGTGTTTTGGGCTGAGGAGGTTGTGTTATGAACCTGAAAGTCAATATTTGTGGGGTAGAACTTGAAAACCCTGTGATTGCTGCGTCCGGAACCTTTGGTTTTGGCCGTGAATATGCTGAACTTTATGATTTGAGTGAGATTGGTGCTATTTCGGTTAAGGGTTTAACCAAAGCACCGCGTGCAGGTAATCCACCGCCCCGTATTACAGAAACCTATGGTGGCATTTTAAACAGCGTTGGATTACAAAATCCCGGCGTTGATGCCTTTATTAAAGAAGAAATTCCGTTCCTCAGGCAGTATCGCTGCAAAATTATTGCTAATATGGCCGGCAGCACCTTTGAAGATTATTGTGAAATGGCTGAAAAGCTTTCGGCTGCTGATGTTGACTTGTTAGAAATGAATATATCCTGTCCCAACGTTAAGGCGGGGGGCGCGGCTTTTGGCACGAATCCAGACACCGTGTATGAAATTACCAAAACAGTGAGAAAATATGCTGCAAAACCTTTGATTGTTAAGCTTTCTCCCAATGTTTCGGACATTACGGAAACAGCAAAAGCGGCTGAAGCCGGTGGCGCAGATGCCCTGTCACTGATTAACACCCTGACAGGTATGGCAATTGATATTAAAACACGTCGCCCCATCTTAGCCAATGTGGTAGGTGGTATGTCAGGCCCTTGTGTTAAACCGGTAGCGGTTCGCATGGTTTATCAGGTTCATAATGCTGTCAAATTACCGATTATCGGTATGGGTGGCATTTCAACCGGTGAGGATGCCGTTGAATTTATGCTTGCCGGCAGCTCGGCTGTTATGGTTGGAACAGCGAATTTTACCGACCCTTATGCTTGTGTTAAGGTTCGGGATGGTATACAGGCGTATATGGAGCAGTACAATATAGAAGATGTCAATGACTTAGTGGGTAAGGTTATCGTCGGATAATTTTAGGAGGAAGCAGTATGCAAACATTGCAACTGGATTACAGTAAAGCATTGTCTTTTCTTAATGAAAACGAACTTGACTCTATGCAGAGCGCAATTTTAGAAGCGCACAAAAAATTATCAGAGAAAGCTGGCGCAGGGAGTGATTTTCTGGGTTGGATGAATCTGCCGGAAACTTATGATACAGAAGAATTTTCACGTGTAAAAAAAGCAGCGGAGAAGATTCAAAAAACGGCGGATGTGCTGATTGTCATTGGTGTGGGTGGCTCCTATTTAGGAGCAAAAGCCGCCATTGATATGTTTACTGACAATTTTTATAATCTTAAGAGTGATAAAGAGAGAAAAACACCGCAAATCTTTTTTGCGGGCAATTCCACCAACCCAACATATTTGTATGAATTGGTTCAGCTGGTGAAGGATAAAGACATTTGCCTGAATGTTATTTCTAAGTCCGGTACAACAACTGAACCGGCTATTGCTTTTCGTATTTTTAAAGAATTGGTGGAGAAAAAATACGGTAAAAAAGAAGCTCGCGAAAGAATTTTTGTTACTACGGATAAAGCCCGTGGTGCCTTAAAGCAAATGGCTGACCTTGAGGGTTATGAAACCTTTACCATTGCAGATGATATTGGCGGTCGTTATTCTGTTCTGTCGGCAGTGGGGATGCTTCCCATTGCAGTTTGCGGTGCAGATGTTGATGCTATTATGCGCGGTGCGCAGGATGCCCATCAGGCGTATGGTGTTTGCGACTTAAACACAAATATTTGTTATCAATATGCAGCTTTGCGCAACTTGCTTTATAAAAAAGGCAAGCATATTGAAATTATGGTGAATTATGAGCCGAAATTACACTTTTTTGCCGAGTGGTGGAAGCAGCTTTACGGTGAAAGTGAGGGCAAGGACAAAAAAGGTATTTTCCCTGCTGCTGTTGATTTTTCAACGGACTTGCACTCCATCGGACAATATATTCAGGATGGGGAAAGAATGCTGTTTGAAACGGTTTTGCATGTAGAAAAGCCGGAGCAAGATATATCTTTGCCTAACGACCCTGACAATATGGATGGGTTGAACTACCTTTTGGATAAAACTATTGGCTATGTGAACGAAAAAGCCTTTTTGGGCGCGACTATGGCGCATTATGACGGCGGCGTTCCGAATTTAGTCATTCATATTCCCGAGCTTTCAGAGTATTATTTCGGGCAATTGGTTTATTTCTTTGAAAAAGCGTGTGGAATCAGCGGCTATCTGTTGGGAGTTAATCCCTTTGACCAGCCGGGCGTTGAAGCATACAAAAATAATATGTTTGCCCTATTGGGCAAGCCGGGCTACGAGAAGCAGAAGGAAGAACTTGCAGCACGGATGAAGTAAGGTTGTGAGGAATGCTCACACCCTGACAAGGAGGAAGTCAACTATGGAATATACAAGCACTAGAGATAACAGTCTTTCCGTTAGTGCAGCTCATGCAATAAAAACAGGGCTTGCACCGGATGGAGGTCTGTTTGTTCCGAAATCTTTTCCCCGGATTTTTGGAGAGGAACTGTCTGAACTGGCACAGTTATCCTATGCAGAGCGGGCAACTAAAATTTTAGAAAAGTTTTTAACTGATTTTTCTGTTGAAGAGCTTTCTGAATGTACCCGCAGTGCCTATAATAAAGATAAGTTTGAAACCGATGAAATTGCACCTCTTTATCAAATGACGGATGATGTTTATTTTCTTGAACTGTGGCATGGTCCCACCTGTGCGTTCAAGGACATGGCATTGCAGATTTTGCCCCATTTTTTAAAGAAATCAGTGGCAAAAACCGGTGAAACCAAAGAGGTTGTCATTTTGGTTGCGACCTCCGGCGATACAGGTAAAGCTGCGCTGGAAGGCTTTAAAGATGTAAACGGCACCCGTATTATTGTATTCTATCCTGAGAACGGTGTTTCTGACGTTCAGAAGCGTCAGATGGTGACACAAGAGGGTAATAATGTAGATGTTGCAGCGGTTATTGGTAACTTTGACGATGCACAAAGCGGTGTTAAAAAGATTTTTGGTGATAAAGAGTATGCACAGGTTTTAGAAAGAAATAACTTTATGCTTTCCAGCGCAAACTCCATTAACTGGGGTCGCCTGGTGCCGCAAATTGTATATTATTTTTCTGCATATTGCAATCTTTTAAAGTATGATAAAATTAAGCTGGGTGACCCTGTGAACTTTGTTGTTCCCACTGGTAACTTCGGCAACATTTTAGCGGCTTATTATGCAAAGGAAATGGGTCTGCCCATTGGCAAGCTGATTTGTGCTTCTAATGAAAATAACGTTTTAACAGACTTTATCAGAACCGGTGTTTATGATAAAAACCGTCCCTTTAAAACCACTGGCTCACCGTCTATGGATATTTTAATTTCCAGCAACTTAGAAAGATTGTTATACCACGCTACCGGCCGTGATGACGTGCAGGTGGCTGCTTGGATGAAAGAGCTCTCAGAAACCGGTCGCTATGAGGTTTCAGACAGTGTAAAAGCAAAAATTCAGGAGCTGTTTTATGGCGGTTATTGTGATGATGCAGCGACAGAAAAAACCATCTTGGAAACTAATGTAGAGCATGGTTATGTAATGGATACACACACAGCCGTTGCAAAATGTGTTTATGATGCATATCGGAAAGAAACCAGTGATGAAACCAAATCTGTTATCGTTTCAACTGCAAGCCCCTTTAAGTTCAGCAATCGTGTTTTAGGTGCTGTGGCCGGTCAGGAGGCACTCGCAGGTCTGGATGAATTTGCAATGCTTGAAGCATTGGCAGAAAAGACAGATTTGACAATTCCTGCACCTCTTGCTGGTCTTAAGTCCAAGGCTGTTATCTTTAATGCAACTTGCGAAAAAACAGAGATGTATGAAGTGGTCAGCCATATGCTGAACCTTTTATAAGGCGGAGGATATTATGGGAACAAGTTGGATTCAGGCCGTTATCTATACCACCTCAGAGGGCATTGAACCCGTCAGTGGCAGATTGTATCAGTTAGGTATTAACGGCGTTGAAATAGAAGATGAAACAGATTTTAAAACCTTTTTGGAAGAAAACCGTTCTGCCTGGGATTATGTTGATGAAGAGCTGATGCAGGCAAAGGCTTGCGAAACTAATGTTAAATTTTATGTAACGGCAGACAGCGCCGGCAGAGAAACCATTGGCGAGGTAGAGCGGAGCCTTGCACAGCTTAAGGCACTAGATGAAGATGGCGCATTTGGTCGTCTGGAGCTGGCTTTTTCCAATGTGGATGAAGAAGACTGGGCAAACAACTGGAAGCAATATTTCAAGCCTTTGACTGTGGGTGAGAAAATTCTGATTTTACCGGAATGGGAAACCCTGGAGGAAGAAACAGACAGAACTGTTTTTGTTATTAATCCGGGCATGAGCTTTGGCACAGGTTCTCATCACACAACAAGGCTCTGTCTTGAACGGCTGGAAAAATACATGAAGCCGGGCATGAATGTCCTTGACTTAGGTTGCGGTAGCGGTATTTTATCCCAGGTGGCACTTCTTTTAGGAGCAGAATCTGCAACAGCAGTTGACATTGACCCCAATGCTGCAAAAATTGCAGGGGAAAATGCAGCTCGTAATGGGATTGCACCTGACCGATACAGAGTGTTTGCCGGTAACATTTTAGAGGATGAGGCGCTGGTCAGAGAGCTTTCTGACAGAAAGTATGACTTGGTGCTTGCCAATATTGTGGCAGATGTTATCATTGCCCTGTGTCCGCAAATTCCTAACTATTTAAAAGAAGATGGCGTTTACATCACATCGGGCATTATTACTGACCGTGGTGATGAGGTGCTCTCTGCATATCAGGCATTGGGTATGAAGCTTATCAATCAGAGCCAAAGCGGTGATTGGCTGGCACTGGATTATATTTGTGGATAAATCGGCATATAAAAGGGGCTGTAAAAAACAAGTTTTTTACAGCCCCTTTTTTGTATTTGTTTATTTTACAATAGATTCAATCTTTTTTGCAACAGCTTCGGCGTCTGCTGCTTCCAAAAGACCTAACTTAATCTGGAAGTTCAGCTGGGCACCGGAATCAAGGGTCTTTAACTGACCATTGTTTTTAGCGTGGGTAAAGCCTAAGTGCTCAGCGGTTGCCGGCAATACCATACCCAGAGAGTCTTCGTCACCGGTTCTTGCCATCCAACGAATGCCGATAGGCAGAGCTTCAACCGGATGAGTGATGTAGAATGCGTTACCGTCAGGCATGCGCTGCAGGGTGTGTGCCATACCGTTTTCATCTTTTTCATAATATACAGTGAAACAGATTTCCGGGTCATAATACTGATTGGGTGCGCCGATTTTATGGTGTAGTTCAGGATTTTCCTGCACGGCATCCATATATGCAGCCAAAGGCTCAGCAATTTCCTTCGGGGTGCTGGGGTCAATGATTTTATGTACTTTAATATGTTCAGCATCATATTTTGCAGAATAAACAAGCTCGCTGCCATCGACCGGACGGAAGTTTGCGTGGCCGAGATACATATAGGTTAAAGGCTTGGTGCGCAGGTTTTCTAAATGAACTGATACGTTCAAAAGGGTTTCACCGGCATACAGGCGACATTCGGGAACAAAGCGATAATGATAGCAGAAAGACTTTTTGCCTAAATATTCACCAGAAACAGCAATATATGCACCCTTTTCATCTTCGCCGGATAAAAGCCATGCATTTTTATATTCAGCAACCGGCAGCTCGCCGTGGGGCTGGTGGGTATCTTCAGGTCCGCAAACGCCCATAGCACGTACGCCACAATGCATATAAAAACAGCCGTAGGTTTCTAAAAAGTCATTGGTGGGAAAGGGTTCTGCGAAGCTCGTTTTCATTGTCAGAGATTTGCCTAAAAATTTAGCGCGCCAAATCTGCTGACCCTGATAAGGCAGAAGAATGAAATAGCCTTTTTCGTTTTCAACACGAATGGCACAAACGCCGGTGGAATATTTGAAAGCATAGGCTTTCATAGCACCGTTATCTAATATTAATTTTTCCTTTTCCTCAAACATTGAGGGGTTTAAAAAGAATTTACTTTCCATATATGTATACCACCTTTCTTTTTTTTAGTGTATCATAGAACAGATAAAAAAGCAATCATTAATCTGCTTTTTTTGCTTCTTTGCCTGAGCTGTTTCACAGGGAAAAAATGACCGAATTGTAAACAAAAAGGGGTATGCTTTGACAACAGAAAAGTTTTCCTTTATAATATAAGGTAAAGATGTAAAGTTAGGAGAATTTTTATGGCGGATCATGTTTATAAGTTAAGAGAAGTACCCAAGGGCCAGCGTTTAAAGTTCTTTTGGGATTATTATAGGATTCCTGTTACTGTGGGCATTATATGCGTGATTGCGCTTATTTCTATTTTGCAAACGGTGGTGTTTGCTCCCAAAAAAGATATGACCATTTTGGTGGCTAGCGAGACCTATGTTTCGTGGGATATATGGGAACAGGTAAGGGACGAGCTTTGCGTTATGCCCCTTGATTTAAACGAAGATGGTAAGGTTATTGTTGAAATTAACGATAACCATATTACCCCTGATATGCAAAACACTGACCCTGAAACATATATGGCCGTTCAGACAAAATTGATGGCGTCTTTATCCACGGCGGAAAGTGCCTTGCAGATTGTGGATGAAAAAACGATGGAATATTTTGCAGAGCAGCAGCTTTTGGGCACCTATGCAGAGCTGCCGGATGTGATGGGTCATGAAGCAGATGAAGTAATTCAAATTCCGTTAAAAGAGCTTACGCCTTTTAAAAATGTAGAGGGCATACCTGATGGACTTTATATGACCCTCCGCCCGAAAGATGCAATGCAGCTTGGGGGCAGCGAAGCAAAACTTGCTGCTTATAAAAAACAGATTGATGCGTTGCTTTTGATGTTAGAGTCGTAACTATGTGAAAGAGCCGCTTTATCCGGCGGCTTCTTTTTGTAATAGCAGTTTGCGGAAAGGAAGAACCTGTATGCTTAAAAAACTGGCGTCGTGCCTGAAAGGCTATGGAAAATATGCTATTTTAGCACCGGTTACCATTATCTTTGAAGTGCTTTTGGAAATTATGATTCCCTATTACATGGCGAAGATTATTGATGTGGGTATTGCAAATCGAGATATTTTATACATTGCCAAAACCGGCGGTATGATGATTTTGATGGCGCTTTTATCTCTGGTGTGCGGCTCATTGTCTGCCCGGTTTGCGGCAAAGGGTGCCATGGGCTTTGGCAAGGGTGTGCGCCGTGCAATATTTTATAAGATTCAGGAATTTTCCTTTGCCAATGTTGACCGTTTCAACTCGGCATCCTTAATCACCAGATTAACCACAGATGTTCAGACCCTGCAGCATACCTTTATGATGCTCATTCGCTCTTTTGTCCGTTCGCCCATTATGCTGATTAGTGCCACATTTATGGCATCCCGGATTAATACAGGGCTTTCCTTTGTCTTTTTGGTTGCTATCCCCATTTTGGGTACGGCTTTGGCAACAATTATGATTATGTCTTTCCCCAGATTCCGGCAGATGTTTGTGTGCTATGATAAAATGAATGGTGCTATTCAGGAAAATCTCATTGGCATTCGTGTAGTAAAGGCGTTTGTTCGTGATAAGTTTGAAAACAAGAAGTTTGAAGACAGTGCTGAGGCACTGCGTGCTGCACAGCTCAAGGCAGAAAAGCTGATTATTTGCAATATGCCCATTATGCAGATGGTGGTTTATGGCTCCATTATCTCTATCTTATGGTTTGGCGGCAATATGGTCATCGAGGGCACCATGGCAAGCGGTGAACTGATCAGCTTTATCAGCTATGTCAATCAGATTTTAATGTCTTTAATGATGCTTTCGATGGTATTTGTCAATTTTGTTATGACCCGTGCCTCGCTTCGGCGTATTGGTGAAGTGCTGAGCGAGAAGCCGGACATAGCAGATTCGGATTCGGAGAAAATAGTGCAAGATGGGTCTGTAATCTTTGAAAACGTTTCTTTTTCTTATAATAAAGACCCGGAGAATTTGCATCTTGAAAACGTGAATCTGGAGATTCTGCCCGGTGAAACCGTGGGCATCATCGGGGGTACTGGGTCATCAAAAACAAGCCTGGTGCAGCTCATTCCCAGATTATATGACGCCCTTTCCGGTAAGGTTATGGTAGGCGGATGGGATGTGCGGGAGTATTCTTTAAGCCATCTGCGTGATGCTGTCAGCGTGGTGTTGCAGAAAAATGTTCTGTTTACCGGAACAATTATGGAAAACCTGCGGTGGGGTAATCCTGCGGCTACAGAGGAAGAAATTGTAGCAGCTTGCCAGTCTGCTCAGGCGCATGATTTTATTACTGCCTTTCCAGACGGATATAACACCATACTGGGTCAGGGCGGTGTGAACGTGTCCGGCGGTCAGAAACAGCGTCTTTGTATCGCTCGTGCGCTTCTGAAAAAGCCTAAGATTATTATTTTGGATGACAGCACCAGTGCTGTGGATACGGAAACGGATGCTAAAATCCGCAAAGCGTTGAAAGAAGAACTTTCCGGCACCACAACCATTATCATTGCCCAGCGCATTTCCTCGGTTTGCGATGCGGATAAGATTGTTGTAATGGATAACGGTACCATAAACGCAATCGGTACTCATGAGGAACTGCTTGCAAATAACGAAATTTATCGTGAGGTATATGAATCTCAGCAGAAAGGGGTGGCGTAAATGGCAAGACATCCGGGTGGCGGACGCGGTCCTATGCGCGGTCCTGTGAGAAAACCGAAGGATGCGAAAAAGACCTTGCTTCGCATTTTTCGTTACATGGGTCCTTACAAATTTCTGTTGCTCCTTGTGGTGCTGTTTATCATTATCAGTGCCGGTGCTGATGTGGCAGGTACTTATTTTTTAAAGCCTGTTATTAATGAATATGTAGTGCCCTTTATTGGGCAGAAGCAGGTGGATTTATCCGGTTTTATTAAAGTTCTCTGCCTGATGGGGAGCATTTATCTTGCCGGTGTGCTTTCATCTTATGCCTATAACCGTGTGATGCTGACCATTTCTACCAAAATGCTGAAAAAGGTCAGAACTGATTTGTTTTCGGCTATGCAGAGGCTTCCCATTAAGTTTTTTGATACTCACACCCACGGCGAGCTGATGAGTCGCTTTACCAACGACACAGACACCCTGCGAGAACTTGTTGGCGGTGGTATTTCACACTTTATTTCGTCCTTTTTATCTGTGGCGGGCGTATTTGTTATGATGCTGATATTAAGCCCCTTGCTGACAATTTTGGTATTGTTTATGCTGGCGATTATGCTGTTTGTGGTGAAAATCGTGGGCAAGCGAAGCGGTTTTTATTTTAAAGAGCAGCAAAAGGCTTTAGGTCACATTAACGGCTATATTGAAGAGATGATTGAGGGACAAAAGGTTGTTAAGGTCTTTTCCCGTGAAGAGCAGATTAAGAAAGACTTTGACAAATTAAATGAAGAACTTTGTCAGGCGGCAACTAATGCACACTCTTTTGCAAATATTCTAATGCCGATTATGGGTAACCTATCATACCTGCATTATGCCATGACAGCGGTTGCCGGTGGCGTGTTGGCGATTATGGGATGGATGGACATTGGTACCATTGGTGCCTTTTTGCAGTATACTCGTTCTTTTTCAAGACCCATCACTCAAATTTCCCAACAGTTTAACAGCATCCTGTCAGCCTTGGCAGGTGCAGAACGCGTTTTCGCTTTGATTGATGAAGTACCAGAGGTTGACTGCGGCACGGTTTCTTTGGTATGGGCAAAAAGAGAGGCAGACGGCAGCCTGAAAGAAAGCGAAACCCGCACAGAGCTTTGGGCGTGGAAGCAGCCTCAGGCTGACGGCGGTGTAATTTACACTGAGGTTCGGGGCGATGTGCGGTTTGACGATGTAACCTTTGGCTATGAAGAAAATAAGGTTGTGCTGAAAAACATCAGCCTGTATGCAGAACCCGGTCAAAAGATTGCCTTTGTTGGTTCAACCGGTGCAGGCAAAACAACTATTACGAATTTAATTAATCGGTTTTATGATGTGCCCGAAGGTAAAATCACCTATGATGGCATTCCCATTACGGCAATTAAAAAGCCGGATTTACGCCGGTCCCTTTCTATGGTGCTGCAGGATGCTCATCTCTTTACCGGAACGGTGCGTGAGAACATTCGCTACGGCAGATTAGATGCTACCGATGAAGAGGTTGAGGCAGCAGCGAAGCTTGCCAATGCTCATTCCTTTATTATGCATTTGCCTCAGGGCTATGACACTGTTTTAACTGCTGATGGCGGCAACTTATCACAAGGTCAACGCCAGCTTTTATCCATTGCAAGAGCGGCGGTTGCTGACCCACCGGTTCTGATTTTAGATGAAGCGACAAGCTCAATTGATACCCGAACAGAAGCTTTGATTGAAAAGGGTATGGATAAGCTGATGGCAGGGAGAACGGTATTCGTCATTGCTCACAGATTGTCTACCGTGCGTAATTCAGATGCGATTATGGTTTTAGAACACGGAGAAATTATTGAGCGTGGCAACCACGAAAGCCTGATACAGGAGCAGGGTAAATATTATCAGCTCTATACAGGTATGTTTGAAATGGAATAATGCTTCTTATATGGTAGGAAGAAAAGGGGCTGCGATGGAAAATTTTAAACTGTCGCAGCTTCTTTTACAAAAAAATGAAAAAAATTTAAAAAAAGTCTTGACGAATGAAATAAGTTATGATATATTAAAATGTGCCTATATAAAAGGTCTTTTTTTTGTTGTGCAAAAATAGTAACATATAGCAGGAGGAAAAACCCATGAGAACAAAAATTACATTAGCTTGTTCTGAATGTAAGCAGAGAAATTATGATACAATGAAGAACAAAAAGAACGATCCCGACAGACTGGAAATGAACAAATATTGCAGATTCTGCAAAAAGCACACACTTCATAAAGAAACAAAATAATTCTTTACGAGGGCACACTTGTCATTTAATCATGCAGGCAGGTGTTTGCTTTTATGCCGATGCGTGACGGCAGAATGGAGAGTATCATGAGCGAAAAGAAAGCTAACTTTTTTGTTAGAGCAGCTAAAAAAATCGGCGGCTATTTCCGTGAACTCAAGTCAGAAATGAAAAAGGTTACTTGGCCCAGCTTTAAGCAGGTTCGTAACAACACCGGTATTGTTATTACAGCAATTATCATCATCGGTGCTTTCATTGCGCTGCTTGACTTAGGTTTTGAGTTTTTAGTTAATACGCTCCTTAAGTAGCACAAGGTGCATTCGACTTAGAAAAGGAGGCGAAGGAAGCAGTATCGCTTCTTATAATGTATGGCTGACGAAGCAAGATGGTATGTTGTTCATACCTTTTCTGGTTATGAAAAAAAAGTACAGGCAAATATAGAAAAGTCCGTTGAAAACCGGAACCTGCATGACCTCATTCAGGACATTAAAGTGCCTATGGAAGAAGTTATTGAACAAAAGGGCACTGAGCAGAAGAGCGTTATGCGCAAGGTTTTCCCCGGTTATGTTATGGTTAAAATGATTATGACCGATGACAGCTGGTATGTTATCCGCAATACACGCGGTGTTACCGGTTTTGTTGGTCCCGGGTCTAAACCTGTCCCCTTAACAGAGGAAGAGGTTCATAACATGGGTATTGAACGTAAGACTGTTTCTGTTAACTTCGACGTGGGCGCAAGCGTTCGCGTTTGTGAAGGTCCCTTGGCTGATTTTGTCGGCACAGTGGATGAAATTAATTTGGAAAAACAGTCTGTACGTGTGATTGTGTCTATGTTCGGCAGAGAAACACCTGTTGAGCTTGACTTTTCACAGATTGAAGTTTTACAGTAAATATAGCCTTTTGGCTTTATTTTGGGTAGCGTTTTGCTACATGGGTGGGAGAACGTAACGTTCGCCAAAACCACATCTTTTTAAGAGGAGGAACTTTTACAATGGCACAGAAAATTTCAGGTTACATCAAGCTGCAGATTCCTGCAGGTAAAGCAACCCCGGCACCGCCTGTAGGTCCCGCTTTGGGTCAGCACGGTGTCAACATCGTACAGTTTACTAAGGAATTTAACGAAAAGACTGCAAAAGACGCAGGTTTAATTATCCCTGTTGTTATCACAGTTTACGCTGACAGATCTTTCTCGTTCATCACCAAGACTCCGCCGGCAGCAGTTCTGTTAAAGAAAGCTGCAAAAATCGAAAGCGGATCCGGTGTTCCCAACAAGACAAAGGTTGCAACCGTTTCTAAGGATGCTATTCGTCAGATTGCTGAGCAGAAAATGCCCGACTTAAATGCTGCAAGCGTTGAAGCTGCAATGAGCATGATTGCCGGTACTGCCAGAAGTATGGGAATTGTTGTTGAGGACTGAGTTCGATTGAATACGTGGGAGAGCGAAAGCTTGCAAGACCACATAAGGAGGAAATAAAATGTTCAGAGGCAAAAAGTATATTGAAAGTGCAAAATTGGTTGACAAAGCCAATTTATATGATCCCGCAGAAGCGCTGGATCTCGTAACAAAAACCGCTAAAGCGAAGTTCGACGAAACCGTTGAAATTCACGTTAAATTAGGTGTTGACTCAAGACACGCAGACCAGCAGGTTCGTGGCGCAATCGTTCTGCCCCATGGTACCGGTAAAACTGCAAAAGTATTAGTTTTTGCTAAAGGCGACAAGCTGACAGAAGCTGAAAATGCAGGTGCTGATTTCTTCGGCGGCGAAGAGCTGATCCCCAGAATTCAGAACGACAACTGGTTTGACTATGATGTAGTTGTTGCAACACCCGATATGATGGGCGTTGTTGGTCGTCTGGGTAAAGTGTTAGGTTCTAAAGGCTTAATGCCCAGCCCCAAAGCAGGTACCGTTACTATGGACGTTGCAAAAGCTGTTGCTGAAATCAAGTCCGGTAAAATTGAGTATCGTTTGGATAAGACAAACATCATCCATTGCCCCATCGGTAAGGTTTCTTTCGGTGCTGAAAAGTTAATGGATAACTACAAAGCGCTGATGGACGCTATCGTTAAAGCTAAGCCTGCTGCTGCTAAAGGTCAGTACTTTAAGAGCAATGAAGTAGCTGCTACCATGGGCCCCGGCGTTAAAATTGCGCCCGCAAAAGTTTTAGACTAATTTTTGCTTGACAATACCATGTTTTTATGGTATACTTACTTTCGTTATTTAAATATTTTTCCGTAGACAGCCGGTATCGTAAGATGTAAAGCGTAAGCGCCAGCCGAGGAGAGCATTTTTTATGAAAGCGTAAAAAGGCTTTTCTCCGTCTGTGAGAAAAGCCTTTATATTTTTCTATCCCTATGGGATAGTATGGTTTACAAGTGAGGTGAAACAGATGCCCAGCGAAAAGATTTTGGAACAAAAGAAAGAAATGGTCAACGTCCTGGCTGAAAAGATGGAAAAAGCTGTTGCCGGCGTTATGGTTGACTATCGTGGTTTAACTGTTGAACAGGATACAAAACTGAGAAATGAGTTGCGTGCAGCTGGTATTGAATATGCCGTTGTTAAGAACACTCTGACTCGTTTTGCTGCTAACCGTATCGGTTACACCGAGTTTGACGAAGTGTTAAACGGCCCCACCGCTTTGGCTTTGAGCTACGATGATGTTGTTGCTCCTGCAAGAGTTTTAGCTGAATTTGCAGAAAAGAATGACGCATTAGAAATCAAGGCTGGTTTTATGGAAGGTAAAGCAATGTCTATCCAGGAAGTTGTTGCCCTTTCTAAAATCCCTTCAAAAGATACCTTGTACGCTATGCTGGCTGGTGGCTTAAATGCTACTATCGCAGGCCTGGCACGAGCTATCGATGCTGTTAGAGAACAGAAAGAAACTGCTTAAGAAAACAAAAAATTAAAAACAAAATTTTAGGAGGAAAATTACAATGAGCGAAAAAATTGCTGCTTTAATTGAAGAGATTAAAGCTCTCACCGTTATTGAATTATCTGAACTGGTAAAGGCTATCGAGGAAGAATTTGGCGTAAGCGCTGCAGCTCCCGTTGCAGTAGCTGGTGTTGCAGCTCCTGGTGCTGCTGCAGCTGAAGAAAAGTCTGAGTTCGACGTAGAACTGACTGATGCTGGTGCAGAAAAGATTAAGGTTATCAAAGTTGTTCGTGAACTGACTGGTCTGGGCCTGAAAGAAGCTAAAGAAGCTGTAGACGGCGCTCCCAAAGTTCTGAAGGAAGGCATCAGCAAGGAAGATGCTGAAGCTATCAAAGCACAGCTCGAAGAAGTTGGCGCAAAAGTAACCTTAAAGTAATTTTATTACTTAGTTATCAAAAAGCCGAAGGCAATTTGCCTTCGGCTTTTTTTGTGTGTATAAGAGGATAAGGTTTTGGTGTTTGTGACAAGGTGTGACAATTGAAACAACAAAGACTATACAAATAGCGTGGTTATAGGAAATAGTTTTATCTTAATGTCTCTTTTTGTGACAAAAGTAAAAATCCCTTGCGTTTAACTCTGTTTTGTGTTACAATAAACTTGCCAAACAAATTGAATAAGTAGTATTAGAAGTGTTTTTTTTATTTGGGGGAGTAGTTTACCCTTTTTTGAGGTACACTATAGAGCTTATGAATTTGATAAAAATGCAAATTCTGCTGGCTTTATAGTGTGAAAGGATACTCCTAATACTATATCAATTTGTTTGGCGACAAATCAAGCGGAGTTTGTGTTTTTTGTGCATCGACTTTGGTTGGTGCACTTTTTTATTTTAGGAGGAGTCGTCGTGGAAGAATTGTTAAAAGAAATTGAGGAATTTGGTGAAACTTTAGACCTTGGTCTTTTAACGGAAGAAGGTCAAGAGATAGTGAGAGGGTTTTACGAGTATTTATCCGAAAAATGTAAAGTAACGGAAGCAAAACCGCAGGCATAATAAAACAGACTATAGCATTTGCTATAGTCTGTTTTATTATGCTCATTATGTCGGTTTATTGCTCGTAAATCGTTTCCAGACGGAGTTGCCAGGAAACAAAATACAACGGAAATAACGCCTAAAATGAGCCAAATAACGGCGGTCACAGTCCAACCAAAATTATCAGCCAAAAGTCCGTAAGCATAGTTTGCCACCATAACTCCCAAACCGCCAAAGGAGTTAATGAAGCTTGCAATCATACCGGTTTTCCCTTGGGCAGAAAATGCCGCCGGCATAATGACATTAATCACCTGACTATTAGACATCATAAAGGTGGTTGTCAGCGAAAGGGCAATTAAAATAAAGAACAGATGCACCTTGCCGGTAAATACAATTAACAACAAAAGGGGTAGGCAGGCGGTGAAAAAGATGCCCATAGCAGTTGCAATGTTTTTACAGCGCTTGGGATATAGCCAATTCACAAAGAACAGGCCTGCCAAATTCACAACAACGAGCACGGTGGTTAACAGATTTGCAAAGCTGGGAGAAACGCCGTAGCTTTCCATAATCATTGTGGGCACCCAATTTTTCAGACCGATATCCAACATACAACGAATCATTGCCGGAACGGTGAGAAAGATAAGTCCGCTTGCAAAAAGCATGGGGAAAAAGGGCATAGGCTTCGGTACCACAGTTTTCGCTTTTTCAGCTTTGCTGTCACCAAATTCAACAGGTAAAATCTCTGGATCGGGAACCATTTTTTTCTTCAGATATGCCATCAGCCATAAAACTGCAATTAGCATAGCGCCAATAGTCACTACAGAGGACCAGAACAGGCTGGGCCAACTGAAAACACGGAGCAATGCCCCGGCTAAAAGGTAACTGAGGGCAGAACCTAAGGGATAGGCGAAAAACAGATAAGACATTGATTTTGAGCGATGCTCAGGCATAACAATGGTTGTGGTGAGCTTTAAAATGACGGGCCAAACGCCAAACTGCAATAGGCCGTTTACCGTCCAGGCAATCAGCATAACCACATAAGAGGATGACATTGCCATAACGACATTGGCAGCCAGTGCACCCACAAGACCGATGATCAGCATTTTAAAGGGCGGAACTTTTTCAACCAGCACACCGCCAAAGAGCTGAGCAATGCTGTATACAAGGTAAAATCCAGCATTGATAACGCCGGCATCTGATTTTGAAAACAATCCCTCCTGCACAATGGTGGCAATGGCTGTAGAGTATGTATTTTTTGTCATTGAAACAATAGTATATGCAGCGAAGATGATGATAAAGGTAATCCAGCTGCTTCTTTCGTTCTCTAAATGTCCTTTCACGGATAACCCCTCTGTTTTTAATTTAAAACACAAAAAGTATTTTACCACATAAAATGCTAATTTTCAATGACTTGTAAAAAAAATCCACCCACGCTTTGCGGATGGATTTTAATCATTTAAAAATTATAGCATGCACAAACGTTATCAGCCTAAATAGTGCTTTGTGCGTTCTGTGCCTTTTACTACATCCTTATTATACCGGATGAGTCATTTCTTCCATATTGACAAGGTCCTTATCCAGCTTATACTTTTCAGCACGACGCTGTTCAAAGAATTTAACCGCTACCTGGTCAAATAAAGCGTAGGATAAAACATCTTCATCCTGCTCGATATATTCTTTGATGTTTTCACGGAGAGAATCAAGCTCTGGCGCAATCAGGTCTGCAGGACGGCAGGTAATTCTTTCTTCATCGCCGATGATTTTCTTAGCAAATTCATCAGAGATGGGCACCGGTGTTTTGCCGTATTCACCCTTAACAATACCCTTGGTTTCCTTAGTAACCATTTTGTAGCGCTCGCCCATGATAACATTAAGCACTGCCTGTGTACCAACAATCTGGCTGGTAGGTGTAACTAGCGGCGGATAACCTAAGTCTTCACGCACGCGGGGTACTTCTTTTAATACTTCTTCAAGCTTATCTTCCTTGCCTTGCTGCTTGAGCTGAGAAACAAGGTTAGAAAGCATACCACCGGGAACCTGATAGAGCAGTGTGTTTACATCAACGCCCAGCATTTTGGGGTTGAGTAAGCCACTAGAAAGATATTCCTCACGCAGGGGGCGGAAGTAATCTGCAATCTCAGATAACAGGTCAAGGTCATAGCCTGTGTCATAGGGTGTGCCCTGCAGGGTTTTAACAAGAGGCTCGGTTGCAGGCTGAGATGTACCCAAAGCCAGGGGAGAAATTGCACAGTCAACCACGTCAATACCTGCTTCAATGGCTTTTAAGTAGGTCATGGAAGCAACACCACTGGTGTAGTGGGTGTGGAGCTGCAACGGAATTTTAACGGTTTCTTTCATGGCTTTTACTAAGTCATATGCTTCGTAGGGGAGCAGAAGACCAGCCATGTCTTTAATACAAATGGAGTTTGCACCGCGTTCTTCCAGTTCTTTTGCCATTTTCACATAGGATTCAATGTTGTGAACCGGGCTGATGGTGTAGCATACAACGGCCTGAACGTGGCCCTGCTCTTTCTGGCAGGCTTTGATAGCGCACTCTAAGTTACGAACGTCGTTTAATGCGTCAAAGATACGGATGATGTCGATACCGTTGGACAGAGATTTCTGAACAAAGTATTCAACAACGTCATCAGCGTAGTTTTTATAACCTAAAATGTTCTGACCACGGAACAGCATCTGCAGTTTGGTGTTTTTTGCGCAGTCGCGAATTTTACGCAGACGTTCCCAGGGGTCTTCGTTTAAGAAACGGAGGCAGGAGTCAAATGTTGCACCGCCCCAAGCTTCTAAAGAATGGTAACCGACCTTGTCCAGCTTTTCTACGATGGGGAGAATTTCGTCCGTAGTCATTCTGGTTGCAATCAAAGACTGATGTGCGTCACGAAGGACGGTTTCTGTTATTTTAACCGGTTTTTGATTCGTAGACATAATTTAGTTCCCTTTCCGCAGCACAAGGGCTGCTTTTATTTACTAGGAAATTACAACCGACAGGTTGTAATGACGGAAAGCAAATAAAGCTTTCCTATTTGCCCCCAAGAATGGGGGTTAGGGGGTTGAAGCTTGAAAAGCTTTTTTATATTTTACAGAACTTTAGCCATGGCAAGGAATACACCCGCTGCCACAGCAGAGCCGATAACGCCAGCCACATTGGGGCCCATAGCGTGCATCAGCAGATAGTTTGTGGGGTCTTCTTTCTGACCAACGGTCTGTGCCACACGGGCAGCCATAGGCACGGCAGATACGCCGGCAGAACCAATTAAGGGGTTAACCTTACCCTTGGTTAAGAAGCACATCAGCTTGCCGAACAGAAGACCACCGGCAGTACTGATGGAGAATGCAACCAGACCCAGCACAACGATGTATAAGGTCTGTGCCCGCAGGAAGGTGTCAGCAGAAGCTGTTGCACCAACGGTTACGCCTAAGAAAATGGTAACAATGTTCATCAGTTCGTTCTGAACGGTTTTGGAAAGACGTTCAGCAACGCCACTTTCTTTAAACAGGTTACCCAGCATCAGGCAGCCAACCAGGGGTACTGCATCAGGCACAATGAGGCCTACAACAATGGTAACGATGATGGGGAACAACAAACGTTCCAGTTTGCTGACGGGACGAAGATTGTCCATTTTGATTAAGCGCTCTTTTTTGGTTGTCAAGAGCTTCATAATAGGCGGCTGAATGATGGGAATCAGCGCCATGTAAGAATATGCTGCAATGGCAATGGCAGGCAGAAGCTTGGGAGCTAAGGTTTTGGTAACCAAAATAGCTGTGGGGCCGTCAGCACCGCCGATGATGCCAATGCTCATAGCTTCCATAATGTTAAAGCCTAAGAATAGGGCACCGAAGAATGCCACGAAAACGCCGAGCTGTGCTGCAGCGCCAAGTAACAAGCTTTTGGGGTTTGCAATGAGCGGGGTAAAGTCTGTCATGGCACCAATACCAATAAAAATCAATGAGGGATAAATACCCAGCTTAACACCCAGATACAAAAGGTCTAAGAGACCACCCTTGTGCAAAATGTCACTGAAATTCATGACAAAATGCTCTTCACCTGAGCCAACGAACAAAACATTGTGCATCAGGTTTGCAAGGGGCAGGTTTGCAAGCAACATACCGAAAGAAATCGGTAACAGCAGCAAGGGCTCAAATTGTTTGCCAATGGCAAGATAAATCAGCACACAAGCAACAATCAACATAACAATGCTGCCGAAGTCAACACCGGCAAAAGCAAGGGCAGTGCCCTCTGTTGCGGTGAAGAGCTTTGCAATACCTGTACTCTGGATAAAGCTGGTGATTCCGTTTATAAATAAATCCACTTAAATCACCCTTTCGAAACAGTTTCTATTAGTTTAAAGTAACGAGTACGTCGCCAGTGTTGACAGAAGCACCGACAGAAGCATTCACGGAAGCAACTGTGCCGTCCTGAGGTGCTGCAATTTCGTTTTCCATTTTCATGGCTTCTAATACTGCAACAGCCTGACCAGCTTTTACGCTATCACCGACTTTAACGTTAATTTTTAAAACTGTACCGGGCATGGGAGCGCTAACTGTTAC
>JAZSJR010000169.1:0-5505 GCA_045534415.1 Clostridia bacterium | reverse complement strand
TTCCACGGCAAAAGCAGGCTGTTGGCATTTTGGCAGCTTGCCTGGGTGCGGTGGCTACAGGCATGGGAATTGTGTCTTTAAAATACATAGGTGCGCTAGTCATTTCGGCAACTTTTTTCATTCTGATGGAAAAGGAACTTTTAAAAAATGAGTGGCTCTATGCGGTTGTTCCTGCAGCATCGCTTGTCGTCACCGGTATGGTTTTTGTCATCTTTAATGGCTTTTTATTATATGATGTTTTGCTGCTCATTCTTGAATCTTTGTTGGTTCTTTTATCATATTTTGCTTTTCATAAGGCTGTCATCGTTTTACGTGGTGTGACAGAACGCAAAATTTTTGAACCGGTTGAAAGCCTGAGTATGATTCTGCTTGTCTCAGGTGTTATTCTAAGTTTGCAGGAGCTTTCATTTTTGGGTGGCGTGGCTCACATTGTAAGTCTTTTAATTATCTTCATCGCAGGCATATCGGGTGGGTTTTCCTTATCATGTCCTGCAGGATTGATTTTGGGATTGGTCAGCAGCGTGACAGATATATTGCCGGCTCAGATTGTTGCGGTTTATGGGGTGAGTGCCCTGTGCTCCGGTTTGCTTCAAAAAAAGGGTCGTTGGGGTGTTGTCATCGGCTTTTTTATCGCTAATAGCTTAGCGGCGCTATACTTTAGCCAATCGGTAAATAAGGTGGTGGCAATTTCGTATATTGTGGCTTCCGGCATGCTTTTGTTTTTGATTCCCGACAGGTTTTTATCTCTGTTTGGCGAGGTGATGAAAGCACCTATCTATCAGGAGGATTCTGTCCTGCGTATTCGTGAGATTATGGAGGACAAGCTGACAGAGGTTTCGGACTCTTTTTCTGAGCTTTCGACCATATTTAATGATGCTGTTACAAACAGGGTGGATGCAGAAGTCCGTGACCCGGGATATTTGTTTGACAGAACGGCAGACCAGGTTTGCAGGGGATGCACCCTGATGAATTATTGTTGGCAGAAAGAATACAGCCAGACACGGCATTTTTTATTGACGCTGTATAACCGTATGGAATTAAGGGGATATGGTGATATGGAAGATGTTCCGGAAAAGTTTAGACATAAATGCATAAGGATGGGAGATTTTTTAGAGGTTTTAAATAAACATTATGATGTGCACAAGGTGAACCTGCTATGGGCAGGGCGGGTGGCAGAAAGCCGGCATTTGGTGGCGGAGCAGTTTAAAAATGTATCTTCTGTTTTAGGTCACTTAAAGCATGAGCTTGTTTGTGAGCCATCAGAAAGCATTCGCATGGAAAGAAAAATTGCAGCGGCTTTAGACAGAGCCTGCATTGAAGCAGGTCAGGTACGTGTCATAAACGGCGACGGCATGGAAGTGAGCCTTGTTATGAAAAATTGCGGTGGAGAAAGGCTTTGCTCTAACAAGGTTGCAGCTGTCATCAGTGGAGCAGTGGGCACGCCTATGTTAAAACTGCCTTCTAGTTGCACAGATGGTGCTTGCAGGCTGAAATTTTTAGAACGGGCACGATATAGCGTTGAGTCCGGTTTCTCTCAGGTGGCAGGTCAAAATGGCGGCAGAAGCGGAGATTATCACTTATCTTCAGTATCAGCTGACGGACGCTACATTTTAGCACTTTCTGACGGAATGGGTCATGGAGGAAAGGCAGAAGCCCAAAGCAGCATGACCATTCATTTGATTCGCAGGCTGATTGATTCCGGTTTCGATAAAGAAACGGCTCTCAGGTTGATTAACAGTGTGCTGATGGTGAGCGCAGAACGAGAGAGTTTTGCCACGGCAGATTTATGTTTAATCAACCTGTATTCCGGTGCACTTGAGTTCATCAAAATCGGTGCGGCAAGCTCCTTTGTCAAGCGTGGTGAAGCTGTGGAGAAAATAGGATGTACATCACTGCCGGCCGGAATTCTTTCTGATATTGAGCCGGATTGTGATTTAACCTATGCAAAAGCCGGTGATATGGTTGTTTTGGTAACGGATGGCGTGACAGATGTGCTGGAAGGAGAAACAACCAGCGGCGTTACAGAAGTGATAAAAAACTATCAGGGTGCATCACCCCAGGAATTGTCAGACTTAATTCTGCGTAGGGCAGTAGAGGTAGGTGGCGGTGCAGTGAAAGATGATATGACCGTTTTGGTCGCAAAATTGACAGAAAGTTAAAAGCCATCACCTAAGCCTTGACGATGGGCAATGACATCCAGCATCAATCCGCCGATGACAGAAACAGCAAAGGAAGAAACAGAACATCTGCAAAAAGAAATAGCATAAAAGGAGGCCTTGGGAAATAAAAAACCTAAGAGCAATATACATAGTGAAATAATGGTGCCGAATTTGATGGACAACCGGGCAGACCAGTGCATGCTATGTTGCTGTTTAGTTTTTTTTGATTTATGATTCATAACAGTCACCCCGAAAATAAACTTACACTATATATTATACTGTAGATTGTTTCGTTGTGGCAAGGCGTAAATTCTGGTAAAAACGTAAAGCGATTGTGTTTTTCGGCGAAAAACTAGAGGCTGCAGCAAAAGTTGCTGCAGCCTCTTTGTCTAGAAGCATGCTTCTTGTTATGTATGCCGATTATTCACCCTGAGGCGCACCTACGGGACATACGTTTGCGCAGCTGCCGCAATCGATGCAGCTATCAGCGTCAATCACGTAAAGATCATCGCCAGCGCTGATGCAGGAAACCGGACATTCAGCTTCGCAAGCACCACAGCTGATGCATTCGTCTGTAATTTTATAAGCCATTCTTCGCACCTCCTTATGCTCAATACACACATTTATGTGCCGATATAATGTATATATCAGCGTTATTATATCACAGAAAAAGCAAAAAGAAAAGAGGAATTGAAAAAAAATTCAAAAAATTATAAAATGGCAAAAATTCGCGTAACTGTTTAGTTATTTGCGCCGTTTTGGTTGACTTTTTTTTAGAATATAATATAATAACAAAGATAATAAAATTTTGTTTGTTTTTTTGTCCAAAAAGTCAACCGCAGGTTGAGTTTTTGTGAAGAGAAATGAACGAGTAGTTTAGATAATTTACTAATTGGAGGTTTTACAAATGGGTAGAGTGTACAACTTTTCAGCCGGTCCTTCCATGTTACCGGAAGCCGTTCTGGAAAAAGCAGCAAAACAGATGATGGATTACGAAGGATGCGGCATGTCCGTTATGGAGATGAGTCACCGTTGAGCTGACTATGAAGCAATTATTAACGCTGCAGAATCACTTCTTCGTGAACTGATGCAGATTCCTGATAACTATAAGGTTATGTTTTTGCAGGGTGGTGCCTCTAGTCAGTTTGCCATGATTCCTCTGAACCTGATGAGAACCGGCAAGGCTGACTATGTCATTACCGGTCAGTGGTCTAAAAAAGCCGCAGAGGAAGCAGAGAAATACGGTACAGTTAACCGTGTTGCAAGTTCAGCAGACAAAACCTTTTCTTATATCCCTGAGTTAGACCCTGTTACTTTTGATAAGGATGCAGATTATTTCCACATTACCTTTAACAATACCATTTACGGCACACGTTATACTGAATTGCCGGATACAGGTAATGTTCCCATCGTGGCAGATATTTCTTCAAACATTCTGTCACAGCCTATTGACGTTTCTAAGTTTGGTATGCTCTATGCCGGTGCGCAGAAGAACATGGGTCCTGCCGGCGTAACCGTGGTCATCATTCGTGAAGACCTTTTGGGCTTCACCAAAGAAGGCACACCAACAATGTTTAACTATCAGATTCACGTAGACAACGGCTCTATGTATAACACACCACCGACTTATGGTATTTATGTTTGCAAGCTGGTTTTAGAGTGGTTAAAAGAGTTGGGTGGCATTGAAAAAATGCATGAAATTAACCTGAAAAAGGCTAAAATTTTATATGATTATTTAGATTCTTCCAAAATGTTCCGTGGCACTGTTGTTCCCAAAGACCGTTCTTTGATGAACGTTCCCTTTGTAACTGATTCTGATGAACTGAATGCTAAGTTCATTAAAGAGGCAAAGGCTGCAGGTTTTGTGAACTTAAAGGGTCACCGCAGCGTTGGTGGTATGCGTGCCAGCATCTACAACGCAATGCCGGTTGAAGGCGTTGAAAAATTGGTTGCCTTCATGAAGGAATTTGAAAAGAACAACTAAGAAATGAGGAACTGTTATGTTTGATATTTTAACCTTAAATAAAATTGCAGAACAAGGTCTTGAAAAGTTTACTGCAGAAAATTACACTGTCAGCGATGATTGCAAAAATCCGGATGGTATCATTCTTCGTAGCTTTTCTATGCACGATATGGAACTTCCTGACAGCTTAAAGGCTGTTGCCCGTGCCGGCGCCGGTGTTAATAACATTCCCATTGATGCCTGCACAGATAAAGGTATTGTTGTGTTTAATACACCCGGTGCTAACGCAAACGCTGTAAAAGAGCTGGTGATTGCATCTCTGTTTCTTGCCAGCCGCAACATCACAGGCGGTATTGAATGGGCTAAAACCTTAATCGGCAAGGGTGCTGAAGTGCCCAAACTGGTTGAAAAGGGAAAGGGTCAGTTTGTTGGCCCTGAAATCAAGGGCAAAAAGCTGGGTGTTATCGGCTTGGGTGCTATTGGTGTTATGGTGGCAAACGCTGCTCAGAATCTGGGTATGGATGTTATCGGCTACGATCCGTACCTCACCATTGATTCTGCTTGGCACCTGTCCCGTAGCATTCATAAGGCAAAAGACATTAACGATGTATTTGCAAATAGTGACTATATTACACTGCATGTGCCTCTGAATGATTCTACCAAAGACCTGATTTCTTCTGACAGCTTAAAGTTGATGAAAGATGGCGTGAGAATCTTGAACTTCTCCCGTGGTGGTTTGGTGAACACAGCTCATATGGCAGCGGCTCTCGATTCCGGCAAAGTGGCTTGCTATGTAACTGACTTTCCGGATGAAGCTGTTCTTTCCCTTAAAAATGTGGTTGCAATTCCGCACCTGGGTGCATCCACTCCCGAATCTGAAGATAACTGTGCTATTATGGCGGCAGAAGAATTGGTTGATTATTTAGAAAATGGTAACATTACCAATTCTGTTAACTTCCCCAACTGTGCAGTGGAAAGAGAAGGCAAGGTTCGTGTGACCATTCTGCACAAGAATGTTCCCACTATGCTCAGTCAGTTCTCAGCCCTCTTTGCTGATAAGGGTATGAATATTCAGAATATGCTGAATAAGAATAAAAAGGAAAATGCATATACCATTATGGATATTGATGGTGATGTATCTGAAGATATTGAAAATACTATTGCAGCCATTGATGGTGTTCTGCGTGTTCGCGTGATTCGCTAATAATTAGTAGTCTTTTAACCGGATAAAACGCTTGTCGTTTTATCCGGTTTTTTGTATAGCGAAAACCACGCCATTGTGGCGTGGTTCAAAATAGGCTATTGCCGATGAGCAGACATGAACCAGAAAAATCTATAAAGTTAATGATGTAGTATAAAAGAGAAATTTAGTAGAAAGTGTTA
>JAZSJR010000224.1:0-8003 GCA_045534415.1 Clostridia bacterium | reverse complement strand
TTTTGCCGTGGAAAGGATGCCGCAAAATAAGCAAGTCCAAAAGGTGAAAGCATGCCAAACAGATAAATCTTATTTAAAAGAAAAGTAAGGCAATATTCTATCGCCTCTATAAGGCTGAACTGATACGCCCTTTTTCTTTCTTTTCTAACAGGGATTCCAATGTTCTTATAAGACTGAATTTCTTGATTTGTCATTTGTATGCCTCCAATAGGAAATTTTTGGTATTTCCATTATATACCAATCTTTTTAAAAAAAATGTCAGATTCTGCTGGTGATATAAAAAAACTTATCGACTTTTTTTGACATCGCATAGAATTTAAAATAAAAGATGAAAATTTGCCCCAGGAGTGTTTTCTTTTATAAAAAAATATGATATAATAAAATAGATATAATATGACATTTATAAACAGGAGGCGTAGCCTTGAAAGAGAAAATATATACCATTCCCTTATCAGACGCTTTTGCAGAGGGCGGCGAATGCCCTTTTTGCACATTGGAAAAAAAGCTTGAGGCAGAGCAAGTTTCTTACGCTTTAGGTGCCTCAATGATGGAGCCTGACGCTCGCGTCATCTCCAATGATAAAGGCTATTGTCGCCGTCATTTTGAGCAAATGAGCCGCGAGGGCAAGGCTCTGAGTTTGGGGCTTGTACTGGATACGCATTTAAATGAGTTAATTAAAAACTTAGAAGTCGCAGCCACCACACCTAAAAATAAGGGCGGCTTGTTTAAAAAAGTAACCGAAGAAGACCCTGTAGCAGAGGTTTTAGCCAAAAACCAAAGCTCCTGCCTGATATGCGACAAATTGCAGCATACCTTGGAAAAGTTTGCAGAAGTGTTTTGGTATCTTTATAAAAACGAGCCTGATTTTAAAGAAAAAGTGGCAAACTGCCAGGGCTTTTGCCTGCCCCACTTTAAATTACTTCTTGCCTGTGCTGACCACGAGCTATCAGGCAAAGTTTTAGAAGAAGCAAAGGCAGAAGTTACCGCCCTTGAACTGACCCATTTAAAACGTATTAACGATGAGGTAAACTGGTTTACCAAAAAGTTTGATTACCGCAATCAGGATGCGCCTTGGGGCAATTCGAAAGATGCTCCCCAGCGTGCCATGGAAAAATTGTCAAAATTCTTATAAAAGTGAGGGATGCGCCTTGAAAACAATTTTAGGATTAACCGGTGGCAGTGGCACCGGCAAAAGTCTTGCTGCTGATTATTTAAAATTACAGGGCGCCCAGATTATTGATGCCGACCTGATTGCCCGGCAAATTGTTGCCCCCGGCAAGCCGGCACTTTTTGAGATTTCTGAAACCTTTGATGGTATTCTCTTACCTGACGGAACCTTAAACCGCAAAAAACTTGGTACTCTTGTTTTTTCTGACAATGATGCGTTGATTCGTTTAAACGCCATTACCCATACATACATTGCCGAAGAAATCAATGCGCAGCTGCGGGAGAGTAAGAGCCCTTTAGTGGTCATTGATGCCCCTCTGCTTTTAGAATATGATTTGGATGCTTTGTGCAGTGAATGCGTCTGCATTTTAGCTGACCATTCCGCCCGGGTGAATCGGATTATGGCTCGGGATGGCTTAACCTTTGAGCAAGCTGAAAACCGCATCCGCGCGCAAAAGGAAGATGATTTTTATAAAAAACGTTGCCGTTTTGTGATTGAAAACAACGAAGGCATTGCTTCCCTCTACACAGCACTTGATACTATGTTAAAGGAGCTTTTATTTTGAAAAAAAAGAAAAAAAGAATCAAATGGGCAAGACTTTTCATTTTTCTTCTCATTATCGTTTTGGCACTAAACCACAGAAACATTGCCCGCAGAATATATCCCGCAGGATATATGGACTATATCCGTACCTACTCCGCTATGTATCAGGTAGACCCCTACCTTGTGCTGAGTGTAATTAAGGCTGAAAGCAATTTTAATGAAAATGCAGTTTCGCAGAAAAACGCTGCAGGGCTTATGCAGATTATTGAGCCAACTGCCCATTGGCTTGCAAAACGAATGGAACTATCTGGCTTTAGCTATGAAAACATTAAAGACCCGAAGCTAAATATTCAAATGGGCTGCTATTACATCAGCTATCTGCTTGACTTGTATGACGGCAACACTGCCACAGCACTGGCTGCCTACAACGCTGGCGAAGGCACGGTGAATAAATGGCTCCGTAATGAAGAATATTCAAAAGATGGAAAGAATTTAAGCTTTGTCCCCTATCCCGAAACCCGTCATTACATTACAAAGGTGACAAACAATCAAAAGATGTATCAGGCACTGTATAAAATTTCCTCTGATACACAAAAGTAAACCCTCAAGCACTAAAAGAAAAGGAACGATGCATAATGGCAAAAGAAAAATTTTTGATTATTGATGCAAATAGTATTATTAACCGCGCATTTTACGGCATCCGGCTGCTCACCACAAAAGACGGTACTTACACAAACGCTGTTTATGGCTTTTTGAACATTTTTTATAAATTTAAAGAAGAAATCAAGCCGGATTATATTGCTGCAGCTTTTGACTTAAAAGCACCCACCTTTCGTCACAAAATGTTTGACGGCTATAAAGCCACCCGTCACCCCATGCCGGAAGAACTGGTGCCGCAGATTCCCCTTTTAAAAGAAGTGCTTTCTGCCTTAAACATTCCCATTTTAGAAAAAGAGGGTTTTGAAGCGGATGATATCATCGGCACGGTTTCTAAAAAATGTACTGATGCAGGCATCGGTTGCATGATTTTAACCGGGGATAAAGATGACCTGCAGCTTGCCACAGATGAAAACAAAATTTATCTTGTCACCACCAGAATGGGCAATACGGATACAGAAATATATGACGCACAGCACGTGTTTGAAAAATATGGTGTAACACCTAAGGAATTTATTGATGTAAAAGCCATTATGGGCGATTCTTCTGATAACATCCCCGGTGTCCGTGGTATTGGTGAAAAGGGCGCTCTTTCCTTAATTTCAAAGTTCAAAAGTCTGGATGCCATTTATGAGAACATTGATTCTGATGACATTACAAAAGCCATGAAAACCAAGCTGGTTGAAAACAAGGAAACTGCCTTTTTATCTCGTACCCTTGCCACAATTGATTGTGATGTACCACTAGATTTTAACATTGACGATGCCAAAGAACAGCCCGGCGATTATGGGGTTTTGCAGGCGCTTTACACACGTTTAGAATTTAAAAGCTTTCTAAAACGATTAAATGAGGAAACCCCGCAGGAAGAAAAACCTGAACCCACCTGCAGCCAGTGTGAAGCTATCACACTGACAAAGGCTGAGGACTTAGAGTCTGTTTTACAGACAGAAACAGTTTACTATCAAATTGACATAAAAAACAATATGGGCTATGCATCAAAAGGTGCAAACTGCGCTATTTGTGCGCCTATAAGCGGCTCTTTTCTGCCCATTTGGAAAGCTTTTTTTGAAAATGCAGACATTAAAAAAGTCACCCACGGCGTCAAGGAACAGTTTATCTATCTTGGCTCTTTGGATGTAAATCTCCGGGGCGACCTGTTTGACACTGCCATTGCTGCGTATCTGATTGACCCAGGCAGACGCGGTTATGAACTGACTGAACTTTGCTTTGACTTATTAAGTCTTAACATCGGCGGTGACCAGGCAGGTGAGCAGCTTTCCTTTATGGATGAAGCAACAAATGCACGCTCCCCCTATTTTGACGAAACAGCGGCATTAATGTCCCTGCATAACCATCTTGCCACCCGTTTGGAAGAAGAAGGCTCTATGGAACTTTTTAAAACCGTAGAAATGCCTTTAGTAGAGGTGCTTGCTTCTATGCAAAACATCGGCATTATGGTTGACAAAGAGCGGCTTTTAGAATTTGGTACTAAGCTTTCCGGCGAAATAGACAGATTAACAGGCGAAATTTACGACCTTGCCGGAGAAGAATTTAACATTAACTCACCCAAACAGTTAGGCGTTATCTTATACGACAAACTGGGGCTTAAATCTTCAAAGAAAACCAAAACCGGCTACTCTACCAACGCAAGCACCCTTGAAAAACTGGCAGACAGCCACCCCATTATTAACAAAATTTTGGAATACCGTCATCTTGCCAAGTTAAACTCAACTTATGTGGATGGTTTAAAGGATGTTATTGACAAAGAAACAGGCAGAATCCACTCAAACTTCCACCAAACCGTTACGGTTACCGGCCGTATCAGTTCATCAGAGCCGGCTCTGCAGAACATTCCCATTCGTACCGAATTGGGCCGTGAAATGCGTAAAATGTTTGTCGCTGCTCCCGGTCACATTCTGTTAGATGCTGACTATTCATAGATTGAACTGCGCGTCCTTGCCCACATCGCAGGGGACGAAACCATGACAGAAGCTTTCCGTACAGGACAAGATATTCACGCCTCCACCGCCTCTAAGATTTTCGGCGCAAAAAAAGAGGATGTGTCTGTGGAAATGCGTACAGCCGCCAAAGCCGTAAACTTTGGCTTGATTTACGGCAAGGGCGAATTCTCTTTAGCACAGGATTTAGGCATCTCTATGCGTGAGGCAAAAGCCCATATTGAAGATTATTTGGGTTCTTTCCCCAAGGTGCGGGACTATATGAAATCCGTTGTGGAGGAGGCAAAGAAAAACGGCTATTGCACCACCTTAATGGGGCGCAGACGCAATTTGCCTGAGCTTTCATCAAGCAATTTTCAGCTTCGTTCTTTTGGCGAGCGTGCAGCCCTCAACACCCCCATCCAGGGCACAGCGGCAGACATCATTAAGCTTGCTATGGTGCGGGTATATAACCGCTTAAAGGCAGAAAAACTTGCTGCCCGTTTAATTTTGCAGGTGCACGATGAATTGATTGTGGAAGCGCCTGTTTCCGAGCAGGAAATTGCAGGAAAAATTTTACGTGAAGAAATGGAACAAGCTTACAGCCTGGCTGCACCCTTAGTTGCTGACATGCACAGCGGCCATAGCTGGTATGACGCAAAATAAATTTGCAGAAAGGAGCCATTATGTCTTTTTCAAGTGATGTAAAGCAGGAACTTTGTCAGATAGAGCCTGAATCTCCCTGTTGCCTGAAAGCTGAGCTTTCCGGGCTTTTGGCTCTTTCCGGCACATTTTTATCAGAATCAGATGGTGGCGGTCTTCGTTTTCGGACGGAAAACGAAGATGTTATGCGCCGCACGCAAGAGCTGCTGGCTGCCCTCTTTGGTATAACCCCCTTAAAATCAGTTATGCGCAAAAAAGGCGCCGGCAACATTTATACATTCCGCTTGTTAAAAAATCAGACCTATAACCAAATTATGCGTACCCTGGGGTTTTGGCGCGAGGGTCGGGTTAAATTTTCTGTTGACCCGTTCATTACGGCAGATTCCTGTTGCCGGCGCGCATTCCTTCGCGGTGCATTTTTGAGTAGTGGCTCTGTAAACGCACCAGAAAAAAGCTATCATTTAGAAATCGAAACCCACTACCACGGTCTTGCCCGTGATATTCTGCAGCTTTTTGAAGATGAGCAGCTCTCTGTCCGCAGTGTGATGCGAAAATCAAACTTTGTAATTTACATAAAGGACAGCGAGGAAATCGCAAATGCTTTAACGGCCCTTGGAGCAACGGATTCAGCCTTAGAGCTATATTCCATTAAGGTTGAAAAGGATATGATTAACCAAATCAATCGCCGGGTAAATTGTGAAACTGCAAACCTGACCAAAACTGCCAACGCTGCTGCCACGCAAATCAAGGCAATTAACAAATTACTTGCCTCCCGCTTTGTCTCTGACCTTTCGCCGACGCTACTCGAACTTGCCAAATTGCGCCTTGAAAATCCTGAGGCAAGCCTGTCTGAGCTTGGCACATTGCTCACCATTCCCATCAGTAAATCCGGTGTGAACCGCAGGCTGCAAAAGCTGATTACTATGGCAGAAGAACTGTAACCCCTTTAGAAAGGATTGAACAACATGGCTTTTGACGGACTCGTTGTCCGTGCACTGGCACTGGAACTAAGCGAAAAACTAAATGGCGCAAGGCTGGATAAAATTTATCAGCCTGAGTCAGATGAATTATTACTTGCCTTTCATACCCCTGACGGGGCATATAAAGTTACTCTGTCGGCAAATGCCTCCATTCCCCGCATTGCCCTGACAGAAAAAACAAAGGAAAACCCTATGGTTGCGCCTATGTTTTGCATGCTGCTCAGAAAACACTTAACATCAGCACATCTTGTATCTGTCACTCAACCGGGTCTTGAGCGAATGCTCATATTTGAACTGGAAACCCGGAACGAATTAGGGGACCAGGTAACCAAAAAACTGATTGTTGAAATTATGGGCAGACACTCAAACATCATTTTAGTGGATGAAAACGGCAATGTGTCAGACAGCATTAAGCGAATTGACTTTTCTGTCAGCTCCAAGCGTCAAATCCTGCCGGGGCTTTCTTATGAACTCCCCCCTGCTCAAGATAAAAGTGACCCCCTCACCTGTAGTCTTGAGGACTACACCAATATTTTAGCTGATGCGAGCGAAACAGAACGCCTTGACAAGGCCATTTTGGGTCGTTTTGCAGGTGTTAGTCCACTCATTGCCCGAGAGATTGCTTACCGTGCTACCGGTGAAACAGATGCCCTTTGTGAGGGCTTTGACTATGCTAAACGGTTAGACGTTGCCACAGTGATGCATAAACTGTTTTCTGCCATTGCAAAAGGCGAGGTTGCCCCCTGCTATCTGACGAATGCTGAAACCGGAAAGCTGATGGAATTTTCTGCTGTTCCCATTACCCAATACGGCGCAGCAGCCACTGTGCACCCTGAAGAGTCTATGGGATATTTAATTAATAAATTCTACTTTGAACGGGATAAAAAAGAACGGACCCTAAGACGAAGTGCAGACCTTTTAAAACTGGTTTCTACCCACATTGAGCGTTCTGCCAAAAAACTTGAGCGGTTACTCTCTGAACTGTCCGATACCGAGCAGCGTGAAACATGGCGGCAGTATGGCGAACTCATCACTGCTAACATTTATCAGATTGAAAAAGGGATGGAAAGTGTTCGGGTGCAAAACTATTTTGACGAAGAGCTTTCCATGGTGGTTATCCCCTTAGACAGCACAAAAAGTCCTGCCGCCAATGCACAGCGGTACTATAAAAAATACACCAAGGCCAAAACTGCCTTTGCTGAGCTCTCAAAACAAATTGAATTGACGCAGGCAGAGCTTTCCTATTTAGAAACCGTTGAAGAAGCCTTGCTGCGTGCCGAAACGTCTTCTGACCTTTCGCAGATTGGTGATGAACTGGCAAGCCAGGGATATCTCCGACGGCGTCAGGAGCAAAAGCGAAAAAAAGAGGCGCCCTCATCCCCTGCTGCTTATAAAACTAAGGATGGCTTCACCCTGTATGCCGGCAGAAACAACAAGCAAAATGATTACTTAACCTGCAAGCTGGCACAGAACAAAGACCTTTGGTTTCACACCAAAAACATCCCCGGCTCTCACGTTGTGTTAAAGTTTGACATTGACCGCCCCTTTACAAATGAGGCAATTACAGAAGCCGCCTCTTTGGCTGCGTTTTTATCTAAGGCAAAGGAAGCAGACAAAGTTCCTGTGGACTACACCGAAATTAAAAACGTAAAAAAACCAAGTGGCACAAAGCCGGGATTTGTTATCTACACAACCAACCAAACAGCATATGTAACGCCTAAAAATATAGAATAAATATCCACGTGCATAGCACGTGGTTTTTCATTTTCGGGCATAGCCCTAATACTACTGGCTACGCACAAGTGCGTTTTTGATTGGCCTGCCAGCCATGCAACTGCTACTTACTACCCATAAATGGGTTATATAAAGTGTATTCTTCTAGGTAAAGGGGTCCAGGGACTGCGCCCCTGTGTCGTTTTAAGGGGTGCGGGGGAAATCGAAATCCCCCGCGTTTTTGCTACTTTTGTCTAACAAAAGTAGGCCCGCCCGGCAGGGCATAAATACAACACCATTGTTAAATCCCTCCACCACCTTCGGTGGTCCCCCTCCCTTTAG
>JAZSJR010000032.1:0-4821 GCA_045534415.1 Clostridia bacterium | reverse complement strand
AATAGATTCTATATAAAAAAGAACGAAGCAAGAAAACTTGCTTCGTTCTTTTTTACCACAATGCTTTATCCCCTGTTGATATTGCATATGCCCCACTATCAATAGCGGCTTTGACTTCTTCGGCTGTTTCAATCAATCCGCCGGCAATAATCGGCACCATGACCTTGCCTTGTAAACGCCCAATAATTTTCGGCACAACGCCAGGCATAACCTCTATCATATCCGCCTTTGAACTCTTCACCGTTTCCGCAATGGCTTCAACCGAACGGGAATCTAAGATAAAGAATCGCTGAACGGTAAAAAGCCCCTCTTCTTTTGCAAACTTTATCAAATTGGCACGAGTACTGATAATGCCATCAACCCCCAGTTCTTTAGCATATTGAATACCAAACTTATCCTTAGAAAGTCCCTCGGCAAGGTCAATGTGAATCAATAATTTTTTCCCTGCCTTGCGAGCTTTTTGAATATCTTTTTGCAAGGTCATAATATTCGGGGCCAGATGAAACACAGTATGCACACCTGATATAAGGGACTGCTCAAAATCCTCTTCATTTTTCACAGCAGCAATAATTGAAATTTTACTCACTTGAATCCACTCCCATACTTTTTGTTGCAACCACATCTGCACCAAATACATCTTTTATTATAACATCTAAAGTTGAAATTGGCAATCGTGCAATGGACGAGTTAATGATTTTCATACAAGCCATAACTTTTTCTTTCGGAATTGGTTTATTCGTTTTAACCGGAAGCAGTTTTCCGTTTTCCGTTCGGATGGTTGTGGTGACGGTGCGTTCCGGTGCTATGCACTCTTTTTCAGCATAACGAGCTCCACGAGGACAAGCATTTCCGGTAACTCCAAGCACGGTTTTCTCATCAACATGGACCGTAAGACTGCACCCTACCGGGCAAATAATGCAGGTTAATTCTCTTTTCATAAACGCTCCTCCAAACTAAACAAAAGTTCTCGGCCACCAGCCAACATGTCCGGGGTTAAAACCACATACTCCATCTCACCGGGTGCTACTTTCTTCTTTTGTTTTTCCAAAATGATACGGTCACCATCTCTCACAGTAATGGTAACATTTCGATATATATTTGAAACCCTGAAATAGACCCGAACCTCTTTTTGAGCCGTAATCACTTCAGGAACTGTATAACGGATTTTACCATCCGTTTTAAGAGTGATACTCGTCGTTTTAGAAAGCCCCTCACCCAAATATTTTGCTGCGGCACGTCCGGCAATTTCTGCTTCTTCAGACACAAAATCTACTAAATCGTGCACATGCAAAACATTGCCACAGGCAAAGATGCCATCGCAGGATGTTTGCCTATCCTGATCAACCACCGCACCACCGGTTACAGGGTCTAAACCAACGCCTGCCTTTTGGGTCAGCTCATTTTCAGGAATCAAACCCACTGATAATAACAGCGTATCACAAGGGATATACTCTTGTGTACCCGGAATGGGTTTTCTACTACTATCAACGGCTGCAATGGTAACGCCCTCTACTCTTTCCTTGCCATGAATTTGCGTTACAGTATAGCTCAGTTTTAAAGGAATGTCAAAATCATTCAGGCATTGCTCTATGTTTCTGGCAAGTCCACCGGAATAAGGCATGAGTTCACAAACAGCATGGACTTTTGCCCCCTCTAAGGTCATACGCCGTGCCATAATGAGTCCAATATCTCCTGAACCTAAAATGACCACATTCCGCCCTGGCATATAGCCTTCTATGTTCACAAATTTCTGTGCTGTGCCTGCACTGAAAACACCGGCAGGTCGTACACCGGGGATATTCAAGGCGCCTCGGCTTCTCTCGCGACATCCCATTGCTAAAACAATGGCTTTTGCCCTCAAGGTAAAAACGCCCTCTGTTTCATTGGTTGCCGTAATCACTTTGTCCGGTGTAACATCCAGCACCATTGTACTGCATTTGCAGGTAATGTGGCGTTTTTTGACTTCCTGTTCATACCGCCACGCATATTCCGGTCCTGTCAGTTCTTCACCAAAAGTATGTAACCCAAAACCATTATGAATGCATTGCTTTAAAATGCCTCCTAAGCTTTCTTCTCTTTCTAATATAACAATATCGCGAACCCCATTGTCATAGGCCGCTATAGCTGCTGCAAGTCCGGCAGGTCCGCCACCAATAATCACCAAGTCTGTCATATGCTCCCCTCCTTTGTCATCCCGGTCAAAATCACAGATGCACCACCGCTTTTGGTTACCTCGGTTGGCATAACGCCCATTTCCTTTGCCAGCAGATTCACAATATAAGGCATACAAAATCCGCCCTGACATCTGCCCATTTGCGCCCGGGTGCGCCGTTTGACACCATCTAAATCCGCAGGTTTAGGATTGGTGCGTATGGCATTTAAAATCTCTCCCTCCGTCACACCCTCGCAACGGCAAATAATTTTTCCATAGGCAGGATTTTGACGGATAATTCTGTTCTTCTCATCCAAAGACGCCTCCCGGAAGCTATGCATCGCTTTTCTCTTGGGATTATAATTTTCCTTTTCAATCAAGGTGAGTCCCTGCTCCTGTAACATCTCAGCCACCATCTTGGCAATAGCAGGTGAAGCCGAAAGTCCCGGTGATTCAATGCCGCCAACGTTAACAAAACGACTGCAGGGCGAATTTATGATAAAATCTCCCGCGTCTCCCACTGCCCGCAAGCCGCAAAAAGAGGTTATCACCTTGCCAAAGGGAATGCCATTCACATTTTCGCCGGCTTCTTTTATGATGTGCGTAAGCCCCTCGGCTGTTGTACCGGTATCAGCCTTATCTGCAATATCCACTGAAGTAGGTCCTAAAAGCAAATTTCCATCCACCGTCGGGCTGACTAAAATGCCCTTGCCCATCTTGGAGGGAGTTCTGAAAATTGTGTGAGAAACAAGGTTGCCACAAGCTTTATCCAGCAAAATGTATTCGCCCCGGCGCGGTTTAATGTTAAAGGAATCATCTCCTACCAAAGCAGCAATTTTATCAGCATATAAACCTGCAGCATTCACCACAAAACGGGACTCCACCACATCAGCCCCGGCGTACAGGCAATACCCCTCCGGCGTTTTTGTAATGCTATCAACACAAAAATTCCGTCGTAGTTCTGCTCCGTTATCCATCGCGTTACCAATTGCCGCCACCGTCAGTTCATAGGGGCAAACGATAGCACCGGTAGGAGCATATAAAGCACAAGTCACCGTTTCAGAAAGATTGGGTTCTCTCTTTCTCGCGGCGTTCCCATCCAGAATTTCAAGACCCCAAACGCCATTTTGACGTCCCCGTTCAAACAATATTTCCAACTGATTTCTGTCTTCCTCACAAAAGCCGATGACCAAAGAGCCATTCTGTTTATATTTCACTCCTAACTCATCCACAATCTGCCTCATCATGTTCGAACCCTGCACATTGAGTTTTGCTTTTAATGTCCCCGGTTTTGCATCAAAGCCGGCGTGAATAATGGCTGAATTGGCTTTAGATGTGCCCATTGCAACATCATTTTCCTTTTCTAAAAGGCAAACCGACAGCTGATATTTCGCCAGTTCCCGCGCAATCATACCACCAACAACGCCACCGCCAATAATGGCTACATCATACATTTTTCTCATTCCTTTCTGCACAAAGCAACAAAAAAAGACGCACCAAAATAAAAGCATAAGCTTTTATTTTGATACGTCTCCAAATCTCAGTATCATCTATAGTATACTATGCAAACAGCAGCCTGTCAAGTTTTTCTTTTTTTTAAAACTCCGGCTTAAAGGCGGGCATCAGCTCCAGTTTAAACAGGTTTGCCTTGTGCTTTTTATCTATCAGTTCTTTTTTTTCTGCATCATCTATAACGCCGGTGCGGATGTATACATCCAATTCTGCATAGGTAAATCCAAGGTTTTCCTCATCGGTTTTACCGCAAAGACCATCAATGGGTGTTTTTTCAACCAACTCTGCCGGCAGACCCAAAAGATGGCCAATCTCTTTCACCTCAGTAACCGTTAAATGAGAAAGGGGCGAAAAATCGCCAACAGAATCACCATACCGAGTGGAATATCCTACCCAATCCTCTGACAGATTACAGGTGTTACATACACGACCATTACAACTTTGAGAAACGGCATACAGTGTCGTCATTCTAATTCTGGGAGGCAAGTTAGTCTTCGACAGAGTTGTTATCTCCAACTCCGACGGAATGCCGGCTAAAAGGCCGTTTACTGCTTTTTCTATATTCACCTCATAATGTTTGATACCTAAATGGTTTACAAGCAAATAAGCCATATCAATGTCGTGCTGCTCGCCCTGAGGCATCAAAACACCAATCACTCTATCTTTGCCCAACGCTTCTACACACAGAGCTGCGGCAATGGAGCTGTCCTTACCACCTGAAATTCCTACAACAGCATTACAGCCGGGACCGTTTTTTTCAAAAAAATTCTGAATCCATTTTACACAATCATTTTTTACTTTTTTAGCATCAAACATATGAATCACTCTCCTGTTACATCAATTTGGCACATCTTCATCGTTAGAAGTGCCGCTTTATGGCTCTCCGGCGTTACGCCTGCACAACAGCTTGCATCAACAGAAACCGGAATATCCGGAAACATTGCTTTAATCATCAAGGCGTTAGATACCACGCATATATCCGTACAAAGACCAACCAATTCAACAGCTTCAAAGCCTTCATCGCGCCAGTTAGCCCAGCCAAAGTTCGGCTTATCAATAATTTTACAGCCCTCAATATATAATCCGTCTGCAATCTGCCAACCTTTAGTATCCTTCACACAATGAACAACCGGCAGCTTTTCGCCCTCCGGCGTTTT
>JAZSJR010000153.1:0-4275 GCA_045534415.1 Clostridia bacterium | reverse complement strand
CGTCTTCTTCCATACGGGTTAACTGTTCCAAACGTTCAATTCTCTGTTTGATGGTCTTAAAATTGGTCAGCATACCGCCTAACCATCTTGCATTTACCCAATACATACCTACACGCTCTGCTTCTTCCTTAATGGAATCCTGAGCCTGCTTTTTGGTACCTACGAACAGGATTTCGCCACCATCTTGAGCGATGTCACGAATGAAGCTGTAAGCTTCTTCGATTTTCTTAACGGTTTTTTGCAAGTCGATGATGTAGATACCGTTACGTTCTGTGAAGATGTATTCAGCCATTTTAGGATTCCATCTTCTTGTTTGATGTCCAAAGTGGACGCCTGCTTCCAGCAGTTGTTTCATTGAAATTACTGACATTTCTGTCACCTCCGGTTTTATTTGCATAACCTCCGCGCCGGTCTTTTTTCATGGGAACCGCTTGTTTGCGGCACCGCCCACAAAATCACAACGCGTGCGTATTTGCCAAAATAGTATACCACAAAAAGAAAGCAAATGCAAGCTTTTTCTTGCATTTGCTCAAAATACATCCTTTTAGTTGTGAATCATACCTTTAAGTGCTTTCTCACAGCAATTAAACTGCCCACAGCACCCAAAACAATACCCAATAAAAACATTGAAAGGGACAACCAGGACAAAATTTCTTTAATAGGGATAAACTGGATAAAGCCAATGTTTAATGAGAAGAACATTGCCGTCAGACCCTTATACCCTGCTACAATGATAACAAAGGATAACACAGCACCAATCAAGCCAATGATAACCCCCTCAATAATGAAAGGCCAACGAATGAACCAGTCGGTTGCTCCGACAAATTTCATAATGTTAATTTCCTTACGTCGGGAGAAAACAGCCAATTTAATAGTGTTAGAAATGATAAATACAGAGATGATGCCGAGTGCAATCATCATCCAAACACTAATGTTGCTGACATAGCCAGATGCCGCAGTCAGCTTGCGGATGGTTTCGCCATTGCTGATAACACGCATAACACCCGGAAGAGCCTTGATGCTTGCAACTGTATCAGACGATTGTGCTAAATCTACACAGGTGACCTTGAACCAATGACGCAAGGGGTTCTTTTCGTTCTGGTACCGATCAAGAAGTGATGCGTTTTCGCCAAACTGCTCACGCAAAAGGTTTAAACGTTCTTCTCTTGATTCAAACACAACTTCGGAAATATTCGGCATTGTTTTCAATGAATTTTCCAAATCACTAATCTGCTCTGTTGTTAAGGTTTCGTTAACCGTTAACGTTATTTCATAATCACTTGCAACCTGCTTAACCATAAAGTTAAGATTCATAGTCAAAAGCAAAAACAAACCAAAGACCAAAAGACTTGCCAAAACGGTAAAAACAGATGCTAAACTCATCCAACCGTTTGAAAAAACATTTTTAGTTGCTTCTTTTGCAAAATATTTAGCACTGTTAATTTTCATATCCGTATACACCTCTGGCTTCATCACGGGCAACTACGCCGTCTTCGATGGCAATAACACGCTTTTTCATGCAGTCTACAATGTCTTTTGCGTGCGTTGCCATAACAACGGTGGTACCCCGCTTATTAATTTCATTCAATAGCTCAACAATTTCCATAGCCGTTTTGGGGTTTAAGTTACCGGTTGGCTCATCGGCAATTAAAAACGCTGGATTATTCACAAGGGCACGTGCCAAAGCAACACGCTGCTGCTCGCCGCCTGATAACTGATAAGGATATGATTTGGCTTTATGAGAAAGACCTACCATGCTAAGCACATTAGGCACCTGTCGGCGGATTTCACGACGGCTTGCACCTACAATTTCCATAGCAAAGGAAACATTTTCATACACGGTTTTTTTAGGCAGAAGACGAAAGTCCTGAAAAACAACACCCATATTTCGTCTTAAATATGGAATATCCTTCTGTTTTAAACCAGTTACGTTGATGCCGTTTATGATGACATCACCCGAGGTTGCTCTTTCTTCGTGCATCAGTAATTTGATTAAAGTAGATTTACCGGCACCGGAAGGTCCGACGATGAATACGAACTCTCCGCGCTCAATGCAAAAACTGATTCCATCCAGCGCTTTAGCCCCGTTGTCATCATACACCTTTGACACGTTACTAAAAATAATCATACATTAAACTCCTAAAATTTTGTTGTCGTTGCGTTTAAATATTTATTGACTAAGATTGCCACTTTAAAGATAACGGCATCATCAAAATTACGCAAGTCAAGACCGGTTAAACGTTCAATTTTATCCAAACGATAAACCAATGTATTTCTATGAACGAATAACTGACGTGAGGTTTCGCTGACATTTAAATTATTTTCAAAGAACTTGTAAATGGTCTGCAGAGTTTCATCATCTAAAACATTGATGCTTTCCTTTTTGAAAATCTCATCCAAAAACAGCTCACAAAGCTTGCTGGGGAGCTGATAAATCAATCTGCCAATACCCAGAGCATCGTAGCTTAAAATATAAGTTTCCCCATCAAAAACACGGCCAATTTCAAGGGCAAGCTGCGCTTCTGAGAAAGAACGGGCAATATCATTAATGGAATCTGTGGGTGTACCCATTCCCACATAAGCCTGTGTCATCATTTCTGAATTAATGGTTTCAACAATGCTTTTTGCTATTTTAGTTAAGCCCTCACGGTTATAGTCCGCAGGCAAAGCTTTGATTAAAACCACATTCAAATTGTCAAGACTGATGACAAAATCCTGATCGGGGAACATGTTTTGCAGAATGTGCTGAACAGATACTTCTGTTGGCTCTTGCAGCTGAACAATATACACCACTCTGGGGATTTCAACATCAATCTGCAATTCGTTTGCATGGAGAAAAATATCTCCCGGCAAAACATTACCCAATAAAACATTTTTTAAATAATTGATTTTATCATATTTATCGCCGCAATGCACCTGAAGATTTGAAAGGCTGACAGACAGCATTTGGCAGAACTTTTGAGATTCAGCATCTGTTCCCTCTACATATGCCACATAATCCATCATATTGCGCATACCGAAGGCGATAAAAGTATAATCAGAATATGTAACTGGTTTTCCGTTGTGCATATTGTTAATAACAACATCATAGGCCAGCTCGTCTGAAATTGGCGCACCCACATAGGCAACAACAGAACCGGAATTATTCATAACCCCCATGTTCTTGCCGGAAATCGCTTTCATTTGGTCCAATAACGGTTGAAATACTTGACTCAGCATCTACTCTTCCTCCGTTCACAGTTTTATATCTTTAGACATAGCAAATCAATATATATCCACATAATATCATATACCCTTTTTTATCATTTTGCAAGGTTTATTTGCAAAATTAAATAAATTTTCACAATTTTGACCATATTGGCAGGTTTAAATTTGTGAAAAAAAGAAAAGAAAAGAAAAGCTGTAACAAAACGATTTTGCTTTGTTACAGCTTTAAAATAGACTATTTATTCTCTTCTGATGTTTCTTCCACTGGCTCTACCTGAGCTTCTGTCTCTTCAATTTTTTCACCTGCAAAAATTGTTTCAAACTCTTCACCGGAAAGCTTTTCTTTTTCAATTAAGGCTTCCGCTACTCTGTCAAGCTGCTCCCTGTGAGCAGACAAAAGTTCTTCACAGCGTTTGTAAGCACCGTCAATAATTGACTTAACTTCCTGGTCAATTTCAGATGCAACCTTTTCACTGTAGTCGCGATTCTGGCTATAACTTCTGCCGAGGAACACTTCATCGTTATCAGATCCAAAGGTCATGGGACCCAAAGCGTCACTCATACCGTATTTCATAACCATATCCCGGGCAATTTTGGTAGAACGCATAATGTCGTTAGATGCACCGGTGCTGATGTCACCCAATACAATCTTTTCAGCAGTACGACCACCCAGGAGAGTTACGATTTCATCTAACATATGCTGTTTTGAAATATAGTTTCTATCCTCTGTGGGCAGTGACAGCGTATAACCGCCTGCGCGACCACGCTGAATGATTGAAATCTCGTGCACGGGATCACAACCGGGCATCAGTTTATGCATAATTGCATGACCTGCCTCGTGATATGCCACCAGTTTTTTCTCTTTATCAGTCACAGATTTAGAACGTTTTTCCGGCCCTGCAATAACTTTGATAATGGAGTTTTCGATGTCTTCCATCTCAATTTTCTTTTTGCCACGTTTTGCAGCAAGAAGTGCAGCCTCGTTCATTAAGTTTTCAAGGTCAGCACCTGTAAAGCCTGATGTGGTTTTAGCAATTACAGAAAGGTCAACATCCTCAGCCAAAGGCT
>JAZSJR010000155.1:0-2294 GCA_045534415.1 Clostridia bacterium | reverse complement strand
CAGGGTTATCCTGAGAAATGGCGGCTGTGTAAACCACAGCGGCAGGGGCACCAACATTTTCAGGACTATGCCCTACGGTTACCGAAATGCCATTTTGTATTAAATTTTGCACAGCAGAACTGTCTTTAAAATCGGAGCCAGCGACGGTGAAACCGTCAGACTGCAAAATGACAGCCAGGGCACTCATACTGATGCCACCAATACCAATCATGTGAATTGCTTTTTCTTTATTTAATGTTTCTAAATTAAATTGTTCCATTTACATTGCTCCCTGTCAGGCTGTAATAATCTTATTATATTACATCTTGCAAAAAAATAAAAGCACTTTTTTTGAATTTATGTATATTTCTGTGCCCAAAGTGAAAAATAAGGGTACATTTTTTGACAAAGGAGCAGACATATGCAGATAACAGATATCAGAATCAGAAAAATAAATTTGGATTCTAAAATGAAGGCGGTGGTTTCCGTCACATTTGATAATGCCTTGGTTATCCACGACATTAAGGTGATTGAGGGGGCAGACAAGCTGTTTATTGCCATGCCCAGCCGCAAAACACCGGAGGGGGAATTTAAAGATATTGCACACCCCATCAATATGGATATGCGCGACAGCTTAGAAAAAAATATTTTAGAGAAATATCAATCCGCATTGGTAGCTGAGTCAGAAGACCTGCCCTCTTAAAAGTCGCCTTGCAAAGGGAGGGAAAGTAATGATTTTAAAGAAAAGTATGCAGGAAAATGCGGCTGTTTTAGATAACATTTTGCCCGTGGGCAAAAGCCAGGATTTGCTTGTCAGAAATTTTAATTTAGGTGGGCGACTTGCCCGTGTCTATTATTTGGACGGATTTTTAAACGATGTGGTTATGGAACGTATGGTCAGCCGCATGTTTACAATTACACCGGAGCAAATTGAAGGGACAAAAGATTTACGGGATTTTGCCGAGAAATTTATTACCTATACAGAAATTGATATTTATACTAAAACAGAAGATGTTGTTTTGCAGGTTCTATCTGGAAAGAGTGCCTTTTTAGTTGATGGACTTGCGGGTGCACTGGTAGTAGACATTAGAGAATATCCTGCCCGAAGTGTGAATGAGCCGGAAAAAGAGCGGGTGCTGAGAGGTTCACGAGATGGGTTTGTAGAAACCCTTATCTGGAATACGGCGCTCATTCGTCGGCGCATCCGTGACCCTAAGCTTGTGGTAGAGCTCATTCATGTTGGAGAGCGTTCTCAAACCGATGTTGCCATTGTTTACATTGAAGATCTGGTCAAACAGGATGAGCTTTCTGTGATTAAAAGTAAATTAAATGGCATTAAGGTGCAATCACTAAGCATGAACATGGAGAGCCTGACGGAGTGCCTGGTGAATAAAAGGTGGTATAACCCCTTTCCCAAGGTTCGGTATACGGAACGCCCGGATTCGGCAGCAGCTGCCATTTTAGAGGGAGATGTTATTATCTTGGTGGATAACGCTCCTCAGGCGATGATTATGCCTACTACCGTATTCAGCTTTATGGAAGAGCCAAATGATTATTACTATCCGCCAATCGTAGGGAGCTACATTCGTTTTGTGCGCACTATGGTATTTTTGCTCACCCTGGTGCTGTCGCCCCTTTGGTATCTGGCGGTGGAGTATATTGATGTTTTGCCACCCGCATTATCCTTTTTAAAAATTTCAGAGCCGGCTATGGTACCGGTGATTGTACAGCTGTTGCTTTTGGAGGGAGCCATTGATGTTTTGCGACTTGCCTCGGTGAACACGCCTAATATGCTGGGGAACTCCCTAAGTATTATTGGGGCACTGCTTTTGGGGGAATTTGCGGTAAAATCCGGTTGGCTTGTGCCGGATACCATCTTATATATGTCCTTTATTGCCATTGCAAGTTTCACCCAACCGAGCATAGAAATGGGTTATGCCTTTAAGTTCATGAGAGTGATTTTGCTCATTCTCACCTTTTTCTTTAAAATATGGGGATTCGTTGGCGGCTTGTTACTCACTTTGATTTTTATTGCAAGCAACAAAACAGTTACGGGGAAAGGTTACCTTTATCCGCTGATTCCTTTTAACTGGCAAGCACTCAAAGCACACTTATATCGTAGAAGAATCAAGGTAAAATAAAAAGAAGTTCACCAATTGGTGAACTTCTTTTTATTGTATAATGAAAACCACGCGATAGTCGCGTGGTTCAAAAAAGGGTTAACCGATGACTAGAAATAAACCTAAAAAGACATTAATAAGTTTAGTTGTATAGAAAAGTTGCAAATTTAGCAAATTTATTTTGTGAGAGAAGCC
>JAZSJR010000079.1:0-2319 GCA_045534415.1 Clostridia bacterium | reverse complement strand
CATCGGCACAGCAGAAATAACAATGCTGGCATAAATAACTGTTTCCTCCGAAAGATTCTCCATTGAATTGATAGCAAGATGACGTTCAATCATTCGGTATGTTAATATCAATTTCATTTTGACAAGAATAAGATTTAATTGTTGCATCTATTATGTAAACGCTGGAAATAAACTCCTTCTTAGTCTTGTCTGCACGCTTGTTTTTTATAGCCTTATAAAAATTTTCCAGAGGTGGCTCATAAAATTTTTCAGTAAGATCAAAACTTCTCCCGTATGATACCCACCCGTCCAGATAAACCACCGACGAAAAGCCGCTACCGTAAAACGCATTGACATCAAAGCCCTCGTAATGATAAACTGCACGTACCACATCGCCTTCTCTTTTGGCCGAAACGCTTTTTACGTCTGTGCCAAAAATAGTGATCATCATTTCAACAAGATGTTGCGCATAAAACCAAAATCCGCCATATGCTTCATCTATCATCAGGGGCGCTGAAACAGTCCCGCCCAAGATGGGCTTATTCCAATCTTTTACCTTGCGGCTTATATCCTGTACCACTTCATCATAGCGCATGGTCGAGCCGCCACACAGAATGGCACCATGCTCTTCTGCCAGTTCCCACATTTTGAGTGCCTCAATTGGGTCCCAGGTAATTGGCTTATCAACCCATACAAATTTTCCCTTTTTAAGATAACTTTCTGCATATTCAAGATGCTTGGCACCATTCGAGGTTGTTATCATAACCGCATCAGCTTCATCTAAGAAATCATTATAATCTTTGGCAACTCTATTGCACAAGCTTACTTGCTTTATTTTTTCAATGCCCCGGAGTGCTTCTTCATTGTTTAGGTCACCGTATACTCCTATAAGTTCCACATCAGGATATTTGCCTTCTCCCTCTTTCGGAGAGAGCATTGAAGAAAAGTACCATGCGTGACTGTTTTCAGTTCCTAAAATAGCAAGTTTAATCATATTTTATCTCCCTTTAAGTATATATAGGACTTTTGACAATAACACATTGAAACTATATAGCAATTGTTGTCATATGAGATAAACTGCTGACATCGAACAGATTTTTCATTGGCTTTCCCTCTTTAAATGCCTTTAAATCATCAGCAAACGCCATTGTAATCTGTTCACGCATATCAACTGTCGGTCCACCCATATGCGGCATCAGCATAACGTTTTCCATAGCGAGGAAGGGGTGGTCATTGGGGATTGGCTCAGTATAGTGCACATCCAGCATGGCTGAAAATCTTTTTTCCTTTAAGAACTCAATCAAATCTTCCTCATTCACAACACGAGCACGAGCTGTATTGACCAATAAAGCATCCGGCTTTATGAGACTTAAAAAGCGGCGATCAATACACCCTAAATTTTTCTCATTGAGTGCTAAATGCAATGATATAATATCACATTCAGAAAAAATTTCTTCTCTCGAAGCACGCTTAACGCCATAAGACGCTGCTTCTTCCTCCGTCATATGTCCCGAGTTAACCCAGATTTCTGTATGAAAGGACTGCAAAATAGGAACGAGAGCTTTTGCAATCTCGCCAAAACCGACTAAACCGACTCGTTTACCATACAGACCCTTGTTTTCCCAATCGGTAAACCAGCCTGTCGTTCGTGTTTGGTGCATATAGCGTTCCATACGGCGCAATGAACAAAGCATATACCCTGCACAGCCTTCTGCAACGGATTTAGCAAACATATAATTGCCTGTTAAGGCCTGAACACCACTATCTATAATATCTGCATCAACCACGCCTGCCATTGCCCCTGCTGTATAGGCGATGACCTTTAAATTGGGCAAACGTTCTACCAGTTCCTTGGTGAACACAGCAGTTCCCCAAGTGCAGACAATCACATCAGCATCAAATGCCTGCTCCACCAGTTCATCTGCAGACAATGCACAATTTCCGCTGCAGAGTGTCACTTCTCCTACCTCTTGCAGCTTTTTTAAGGCACGAGGCGTAATGAAGGTATCTCTCGCCTCACCTTCCTGAATTGAAACAAAAATTTTCATTTATATTACTCCTTCAATCAAATCATACTTCAAAGCTTCACGATACTACTGTGTTTCAATCTGAAACTTTGCAAAGCATCTTAACCTTTAACCGCACCAATCATAACACCCTTGGTGAAAAATTTCTGAATAAAGGGGTAAGCAATGAGCATCGGCACAGCAGAAATAACAATGCTGGCATAAATAACCGTTTCCTCGGAGAGGTTCTCCATGGACTGGTCTACCATGCCCAGCTTTGCCGGATCTATGTTTAAATCTACAATAAATTTCTTAACAAGCACCTGCAAAGGAA
>JAZSJR010000186.1:0-6174 GCA_045534415.1 Clostridia bacterium | reverse complement strand
GGCCTCCGACTTTCTTCTGCCATTTTGCCAAGGTCTTGTTTGCTGACACCTTGGATATTCAGGTTCTCTGCCACCTGTTTTGCCTTTTTAGGGTCAATATTTTTTAACGCATTTTTTATGCTTTCTTCATCCTTTAAAATTGAGTTTAGCTTTTCCTTTTGTGTTGGTGTCATTTGACCCAGCATTTTTTCAAGCTGTTTAAACATTTGCTTATCAAACATAACATCGCCTCGTTTCATACATTGATGCAATACCAATATATGCATAAGGTTGCAAAAAAATGACTGTCACAGATAGCGGGTTTGATTCATAGAATATATAAAAAAGTTAAACAGGTGATTTTATGATATATCTTGATTATGCGGCAACATCTTTTCAAAAACCGCCACAGGTTATTTCTGCTGTTTGCGGTGCTATGATGCATCACAGTGCCAATCCAGGCAGAGGTGGTCATCTGCTCTCTGTCCGCGCCGGAGAGTTGGTTTTTGAAACAAGGGAAAAATTATGCCGTTTGTTTCACGCAGATGCCCCAGAACAGTTTGCGTTCTTTCATAACACAACCGCAGCACTCAACGCAGCTATTAAAGGGGCAGTATTCCCCGGTGACCATGTTGTTGTGGACTCTATGGCACACAACTCGGTTATGCGCCCTTTAGAAGAACTAAAACGCCGCGGCGTGATTCAATATACCCGTGTTCAAGGGGATGCAACCGGAAACATTAATCCTGAGGATTTTAATCGTGCCTTAAAGCCGAACACCACCCTCGTGATTTGCACCCACGCATCCAATGTATGTGGAAATATATACGACATCGAAGCCATCTCAAAACTCGTCCGCCGACCTAACACCCTGTTTTTAGTAGATGCCGCTCAAAGCGCAGGTATGATAGATATTGATGTATCTTGCATAGATTTGTTGGCATTCCCCGGACATAAGGGACTTTATGGACCACAAGGCAGCGGGGGTTTATATGTTCAAAAGGGCATTTTGTTAAAAACAACAACAGAGGGTGGCACAGGCAGCCAGTCAGAACTTTTATATCAACCGGAAGAAATGCCGGACAGATTAGAAAGCGGAACACTGAACGTGCCTGCCATTGCAGGTCTTGGCGCTGCTGTGGATTTTATCTTAAAAGAAGGTACGAAAGGCCTGCTTGAACACGACAGAACGCTCTCACAATATTTTGAAGAAAAAATTAAAAATATTCCAAAGATAGAAATATATGGCGGAGACAATAAAGTTGGTATTACAGCTCTTAACCTTAAGGGTTTAGATTGCGTTTCGGTTGCCGACACATTAAATACCCAATATGGCATTGCTGTAAGAAGTGGCTTGCATTGCGCACCTTCGGCACACAAAACACTTGGAACGCTGGATTCAGGCTGCATTCGCTTCAGCTATGGTCATTTTACACACAAAAGCGAGCTTGACCAGGCAGCATTTGCTCTTTTACAAATTGCAAAAAACGGTGTATAATGTTTCGTTTTTTTGTAAAGAATAAAAGCAGACACAAAAAACAATACAAAATGTCTGTCTTTTGAAAGGAGCAAACCAATGAATACCGGAAAACAAACCATTAAATGTACTGTTCAGCAGTGCACCTATAACGACTGTAACGAGCAGTATTGTACTTTGGATTCCATTACCGTGGGCACTCACGAAATGAACCCTACCGACCAGCAGTGCACAGACTGTAAGTCATTTAAAAAGAAAACCTCCTAAATTCGTATCAGAGAGAAGCAAATAGCTTCTCTCTTTTTTCATATATCCATTGACAAATTGTCTTATTCCTACTACAATATATAATGATTTTTATTTTTAAGGAGTTTTTCATGAACATCAGGCTGTCTGACCATTTTACTTACAAAAAATTACTTTGCTTTACTTTTCCATCTATTGTTATGATGATTTTTACCTCCATCTACAGCATTGTAGACGGTTTTTTTGTATCAAACTTTGCAGGTAAAACACCTTTTGCAGCCGTGAATTTAATAATGCCCTTTTTGATGATTTTATCGACCGTTGGTTTTATGTTAGGTGCCGGTGGTAGTGCCTTAGTTTCTAAAACCATGGGGGAAGATGATTACGAAAAGGCAAACCGCTATTTTTCATTGCTTGTTTATGTTGCAGCTATTTGCGGCGTAGTTTTGTGTATTGGCGGCATTATTTTTATTCGCCCCATCTCTATAGCTTTAGGAGCAAGCGGCACTTTACTTGAGCAATGCGTTCTCTATGGTCGGTTTATTATGTCAACCCTGCCCTTTTATATTCTGCAAATGACATTTCAAAGCTTTTTTGTGGCTGCAGAAAGGCCACAACTTGGTTTAGCTGTTACGGTCATTGCCGGCTGCACAAACATGGTTTTAGACGCCCTTTTTGTAGCTGTATTCCGTTGGGGTTTGCTGGGCGCCGCCATTGCAACAGCTTTCAGTCAGTTTGTGGGCGGTTTTGTACCACTTTTATATTTTGCATTGCCTAACGACAGTCCTTTGCGGCTGACAAAAACAACGTATGATGGCAAATGTTTGCTAAAAGCCTGCACGAATGGTTCATCTGAATTTATGAGCAATATCTCTATGTCTGTTGTAGGTATCTTATATAACATTCAGCTCCTGAAATATGCCGGCGAAAATGGCGTGGCTGCCTATGGTGTTTTAATGTATGTCGGTTTTATATTCTGCGCCGCATTTATTGGTTATTCCATCGGTACCGGTCCGGTTGTTGGTTATCACCTTGGTGCACAAAATCACAAAGAATTAAAAAATCTTTTAAAAAGAAGTGTTGTTATTGTCACCATCTTCTCAACATCTATGACGGCTTTAGCATTGATTTTTTCCAGACCTATGTCACACATCTTTGTAGGTTATGACCCTGAGCTTTGCGATTTAACCATTAACGCCTTTAGTATTTACGCTTTCTCATTTTTATTTATGGGCTATGCCATTTATGCATCCGGCTTTTTCACAGCGTTAAATGATGGACTAACCTCTGCGTTAATCTCATTTTTGCGAACCTTTGTATTTCAAATTGCCGCCGTGCTTTTGCTGCCGTTATTATTTGATATTAACGGCATATGGCTTTCTGTTGTTGTGGCTGAGATACTGTCTGTTTTTCTCTCTGTCATATTCATCATTGCAAAGCGAAAAAAATATCATTATCTATAAAAAAATCACTGTGAGGTTGACTCACAGTGATTTTTTTACTTCATATAAACCAGTTCATAACGGTCTCCGCTTACAAACTTTTCCCCATCTACCCCTGTCATCAGCGGTTCACCATTCTTGGTAAATGACCAGTAGCTTTGGTCAATGTCATAGTCAGCCGTCATGCCGTTCACCTGCTTCACATATAGGCCATATGCCCCTTGCTCACCAGCGATAAGTTCATGCTCCAGCAAAGCTTCCCCAACAGTTTCTGCGTCAGTATTAAGCGTAAATATAACACTTTTTTCTTCGGCAACAACTTCAACCATAAGCGTTTTTTCGCCATCGCCAAATGTGGTGTTATCAACATATAAAGCGCTGTCCCACAAAGGCACAGCCGTGTTGGGCTGTCCGCAGGATATAAGTAACGAGCAGACAGCAACCAATAAACATAAGACAGAAAAAAATCTTTTTTTCACAATAAACATCCTTTCTCGACCAAATTTTATATTTCATCCGCTAGATTTTTTCGTTTTTCCCAACGTTTTGATAGAAAATACGCCACACTGGGGATGGCATAACCATACGGTGCCAAGGCGTAACCAAGGACCATACCGTAAAAGCCCCACTGGAATACAATACCAAACAGATAACTCAGACCTATTCGCAAAATAACGCCGTCAAGAAGTGCCAGAATCATACACAGCCCTGTTCATATGCCCATGTCTGATGCACAGCAATTTCTGTAATGAAGCGAAAGTGGGCAACCACCAATATAAAGATTAAATGCATTGAGATTTACTTCATCAGCCTTTGCAATCTGATGCAAATACCGCTGGGCATCCTGAGAAAAACTATTTCCAATTGATAAAACATTCACATACAACATCTCCTTGGTAAAAACTCTTCCTATAAGGGATTTATATTCATTATATCACACCCCCTCCTCGCTTTTCAACCTGCAATCAGAACTTTACAACATGAGTTTTTTCGTATATAATAAAAGATAATAAACGTGATTGAGCAAAAATAAGAGGAAGCATTATGAATATTTACGGTCAAACCCTTGCAAGGCTGCAAGACTATTTTAAATCCAATGGTGAAAACCCGGCAAAAGCAAAAATTGTTTTCAATGCCATTTACAAAGATAAGGTTACATCTTTTCTTGATATCAAAAACCTCTCTACGCCTGTAAAAGTAAAACTGAGTGAGGATTTCTGCGTATCACAGCTTGAGCTTGTGACAAAAAACGAAAGTGAAACCACCTGCAAATATCTATTTCGCCTCTCTGATGGGCATACCATTGAAACTGTGCTGATGCGTCATGACTATGGCAACGGCGTTTGTATCTCCAGTCAGGTTGGATGCAATATGAATTGTGCATTCTGCGAAAGCGGAAAACTAAAAAAAGTACGAAATTTAGAAACTCACGAAATGGTTCAGCAGCTTTTATACATCCGGGATGTTTTAGAGATTCCGGTTTCCCACGTGGTGCTGATGGGCATTGGCGAACCCTTTGATAACTATGGTAACGTAATGAATTTTATTGATATTGCAACTGAGCAATCAGGCATTGAAATTGCCACACGCCATGTGACCATTTCTACCTGCGGTATCACACCTAAAATGATGGAATATGCCCGACGCGAGACTTTAAACAGCCTTGCTATCAGCCTCCATGCCCCCAATGATGTGTTACGCAATCAGCTTATGCCAATCAACAAAACCTACCCCATTAGCGGCTTAATAGAGGCGGCAAAACAATATACAGCAAGAGGCAAGAAAAAGGTCACCTTTGCTTATATTATGATAAAAGGCGTTAATGATTCAGATGACTGCGCCTTAGAGCTTGCAGCGCTTTTAAAAGATTTAAACTGCTATGTCAACCTGATTCCTTACAACAAAACCCGCTCAACAAACTATGAACCCAGTGACAAAGCGCGCATCGCAGCATTCTTTGATATTTTAAAAAAACATAACATCAACGTTACCGTACGACGTGAATTTGGCAGTGATTTAAATGCTGCCTGCGGCCAGCTCAGTGCTAATTACAAAACTGAATCATAAAAAAACCGCCATCAGGCGGTTTTTTTTTGCACCAATTTTGCACCAAAACAGAAAGATAGCACAAAAAAACCCACAGCCAAAGCTGTGGGTTTTTGATAAACATATTATCTCTTACTAAACTGAGGTGCGCGACGTGCAGCCTTTAAGCCGTACTTCTTTCTTTCCTTCATTCTCGGGTCGCGAGTTAAGAAACCAGCCTTCTTTAAGATAGGACGATAGGTTTCTGCATCAACTTCCAGCAGAGCTCTTGCAACACCGTGACGGATTGCGCCAGCCTGACCAGTGAAGCCACCACCGATAACGTTAACGATAACGTCATACTTACCTTCGGTGTTGGTAGCAACCAACGGCTGCTTAACGATAACCTTTAAGGTTTCAAGACCAAAATAGTCATCTAATGTACGATTATTAACTGTAATTTCACCTTTACCGGGAACCAGTCTTACTCTTGCGATAGATTTTTTTCTTCTACCGGTACCGTAAAATAATTCTGCCATTTCTCACAATCCTCCTTATTTAATCTCTAAAGCCCAGGCTTCAGGTTTCTGTGCTGCATGCTCATGTGTGTCACCGGTGTATACCCGGAGTCTTGTCAGAGCCTTTGCACCTAAGGTGTTGTGAGGCAGCATGCCTTTAATTGCCTTTGTCATAGCAAAGTCAGGACGTTCGTTCATCAGCTTGTCGTAACGAACAGCCTTTAAGCCGCCAACATAGCCTGTGTGTCTGTAGTAATGTTTCTGCTGCAGCTTCTTACCTGTTAAAACTGCATCAGCTGCGTTGATGATAATCACATGATCGCCACAGTCGCAATGGGGTGTGAACTCGGGCTTGTGCTTTCCGCGCAGGATAGCTGCTGCCTGTGCTGCTACACGACCCAGCGGTTTGCCGGCTGCATCTATGATATACCATTTTCTGTCTACTTCATGAGCTTTCGCCATAAATGTACTCATAAATCTTTACCTC
>JAZSJR010000193.1:0-2336 GCA_045534415.1 Clostridia bacterium | reverse complement strand
TGGCTTCCGGCTATGCCTTTTCCGAGGCTGCCGGTGATTTTGCCACTATGGTAAAGCTGACCAGAACCATTGCCATCATCCCCACCATTTTAGTTTTCGCCTACATAAGCACCCGTATCAAGCAAAAGGAGCTGAAAGCGACAAACAGCGGTCAGAAGGTCAATATGGTAAAGATCATCCCTTGGTTTATCTGCGGTTTTCTGCTATTGGCGATTTTGAACAGTGTCGGTTGGATTCCCGCAGCCGCATCCGGAATTATTAAGGGCACAAGTAAGTTTCTAATGGTTATGGCTTTGGCGGCCATCGGCTTGGGCACCAGCATTACGGACTTTAAAAAGGCCGGTTTGAAGCCTATGTTATACGGCATCACGATCGATACGCTGGTTACGCTGACCGCATTAGTCGTTGTTTGGGGTATGGGTTTGATGTAACTAACCATTTCGCAACAACATTGCAATTTTGAATAATTTTGGTATAATGCTATCAATTCGATAAATTCCAATTTTCCGGTCTGTTTTAATGTGACTTATAGTGATTTGTCAAACTAAGTGCAACACTTTTTGAAGTTCCAGATCCCAAAGGTGTTGAGCTGAAACGAATTTAAGAACCTTGCGAGGCCTGGCGTTGATCAACGCCAGGTTTCGTTTTAGTGTAGCCGGACTAACTCGGGATAGGTTTCTGCCCTTGGGATAGAACTCTCTGAGCAGACCATTACTGTTTTCATTGCTGCCTTTCTGCCAAGCACAGTATGGGTCTGCAAAATACACATCGCAGTTTAGCGCTTGTTCTATCTCTGCCCAATTAGCAAACTCCGTTCCTCTGTCACAGGTTATTGTTTTAACCAGCTCCGGCGGGAACTCTGACAGTGTCTGTATAATCGTCTTTGCCATAGTTGCAGCCTTTCTGTCGGGCATTTTTACAGCTATGTAATAGCGTGTCTTTCTTTCTGCAAAGGTTGCAAAACATGCTTTGCTTTTTCCTTGTCCACTAACAACAGTATCTACCTCCCAGTGACCGGCTTCCTCACGACGGTACACACTCTTATCTCGTTTGCGGATAGATTTTCCCTTGCTGAACTTGCCTCGTGTTTCTTTTACACCGTGGGATTTTCCCTTGCGGCGCAACACTTTTAAGTTTCCTTTGAGCAAGTATCTGTCATAGAGCCAACGGTAGATTGTGCGCCAACTTGGCATTGGCAAAGGTGCCGGTGTGCTGGCGATCTGCTCCGGAGACCACGTAGCAAGCAGCTTTTCCTCGATGTAGGAAATAACCTCTTGTGAATGGAACATCCCTCTGTGGCAATAGGAACGGCGCAGAAGATATTTCTTTTGCGCTGTATGAGGATAATAGGTTGGAATATCGTACATGTGAGTACGATTTCTGTTGATCTCTCTGCTGACCGTACTGGGGCTGCGACCGATTAAATGAGCAATCTTTCGATAACTTAAACCCTCTAAATAAAATTTTTGTATACAACAGCGCTCTTCTATGGTAAGATGATGGTAGTTCATACAGGTCTCCTTTCGTGGTTTATGGTGTGGTAACTTTATGATAGCAGAGATCTGTATGAACTTCTTCTATTTTTTACGAGTGTTGCACTTGATAGTATAATTCACCCATAACCAAAGAAAACACCACCCGAATGGGTGGTGTTTTCTTTTGGCACGTCGCGCCGAAAAAGATATCATTAAAACATAAAGGTGAATGAGCCGTATTTACATAGAAAAAATGTCATTATAAATCCAACTATTATGTTTTTCTTGTATTTGTATCCCTTTGATTTTAAAATAAAACCAAAAATAATTGATGTGATTGGAATAGGGGTTAATAAAAAGAATAACCACATATTTTCAACAAATAGCCCATTTGCATTTGATACTGCCCCAACCAAAGCCAACGCACCCATTATCGATAAAAGAGAAGCAACGAATAAAATGATTGATATCGTTCTCCACTTATTCGGAACTGGGGGTTCAATTATTTTCGATGGGTTTTTATACATATATGAATAAAATGCGGAGTTTTCTTTCAAATCGCTTTTTCGTATAATAAACGACTGCCCACCGAATTGTAAGAAAAGCCATTTGCCAAACTGCTGAATTTGCTCGATATCCGTAAAGAAACATTTTGATTCGCGAATTTTTTCGTTTTCGCGATAGATATTAACATTTATATAATTTTCAAAAACTTTATATTCGTATACTGATTTGCAAATTCGTTCTGTGCTGTTTTTCCATGCTTTGCTATATGCTCGAATTCCCTTAATATGAGAAACGGCACCAATTAAAAACATACCGAAAGAAAAACCAATCATAACGTCCGGTGCAGATGATCCG
>JAZSJR010000003.1:0-14689 GCA_045534415.1 Clostridia bacterium | reverse complement strand
CCATACTCTTCTTTCAAAAATGGCAACATAGCCTCTAAAACCTGGGGTTTTACCGGAGTTGTTGCACTGTTATCTAAATAAACAAATCGGTTCATATTCTCGCCAGCCTCTATAATATAGTTTGGGCATACTTACCCATTAGAGTATTATACAACAAATCAGAGAAAACTTCAATATTAAATTCAATAATTTTCTCATTTTTTGCACTTTCTTTTCACTTTTTTAAAAACTCAAAAGACTCCCTTCACCATAGCTTTTTTGTTCAACAATTTTTATCACCTCTTCCGGCGAAAGATTTCTCTCACAAATCATTAAAACGCCGCTATCTTTTCCAATATCATCCTGCAAAGACATAAGGCCCATGATGGTTTCATTACGATAAATCATGATATCGACAGCTCCGTTATAGCCATATAGCGAAACAATTGTATGTCCTCTCTGCGAAAGTAATTGGGCGGTATTTCCTCCGGAATCTTCCATTGCAATAACCATGTAAAGCGCTCCTTTTTTAGAATATAATAATATTATGTACATTTTTTCGAAAAACCTTTTACATTTTTAAAAGATTATGGTAAAATATAAGGGTATATATTTTAAATGATTGTACTTTGCTTTAAAAAAATAAAAACTGGAGGTTACAACTTTGGGTAGATTATTTGGTACAGATGGTGTTCGTGGTATTGCAAACCGCGAACTCACAGCAGAGCTTGCAATGAAAATTGGTAAAGCTGCTGCCTATGTTTTAACAAAAGAAACACAACACAAACCTAAAATTTTAATTGGTAAGGATTCCCGTCTTTCCGGTGATATGTTAGAATCCGCACTGGCTGCCGGTCTTTGCTCAGTTGGTGCTACAGTTGTTAATTTAGGCATTATCCCTACCCCGGCTGTTGCCTTTTTAACAAGAAAATATGAAGCTGATGCAGGCATTGTTATTTCAGCATCTCACAACTCTGCTGAATATAACGGCATTAAAATCTTTAACGCAAACGGATATAAATTAAACGATGCCATTGAAGAACGGATTGAAGCCATTATTTTAGATGACAGTGAAGAAATTCTCTGCCCTACCGGTGATGCTGTAGGTCACGTTGAAACCTGCGAAACAGCTTTAAAAGACTATGTTGATTTTGCAAAAAGCACCATTGATTGTGACCTTTCCGGTCTGCGTATTGCCATTGACTGTGCTGATGGTGCAAGCTATAAAAGTGCCGTTAAGGTTATTGTTGAACTGGGTGCTGAGGCATTTGTTGTTCACAACCATCCCAATGGCATTAACATTAACCACAACTGCGGTTCAACCCACACAAAGGATTTTCAGGAATATGTTAAAAACATCAATGTTGATTTAGGCTTAACCTTTGACGGTGACGCTGACCGTGTGCTGGCGGTTGATGAAAAAGGTAACCTCATTGACGGCGATAAAATCATGTTTGTCTGTGCTGATTACTTAAAAGAAAAAGGCCAGCTTGTGAAAGATACTTTGGTTACCACCGTTATGACAAATCTTGGTCTTGTTCTTGCCGCAAAAGAAAAAGGCATTAACATTGTTCAGACCAAGGTTGGCGACCGTTACGTACTTGAAGAAATGCTTAAAAGCGGCTACATTTTAGGCGGTGAGCAGTCCGGTCATATTATCTTTTTGGAAAATAACACAACCGGTGATGGATTGCTCTCTGCTCTGCAGCTTCTTTCCATTTTGAAAAAATCCGGCAAAAAGCTTTCTGAATTGGCTGAGGTATTTAAGACCCTGCCTCAGGTTATTATCAACGCAAAAGTACAAAATGCTAAAAAGAATGATTTTGCAAATGATCAAGTCATCAAAGAAGAAATTGACCGGCTTGAACAGGAATTTTCAGGCAACGGCAGAGTGCTCATTCGTCCCTCCGGCACAGAGCCTTGTGTTCGTGTTATGATTGAAGGTCCCGACCAAAACATCATTACACAAAAAGCAAGCTACCTGGCAAAACTCATTGAAGCACGCTTAGGATAAGCAAAACACTACAAAGGAGAATTAAAATGCAGTTCGTCATTGTGACCGGTATGTCCGGTGCCGGCAAAAGCACCGCCGTACACATTTTAGAAGACATTGGTTATTATTGCATTGACAATATTCCACCGACGCTGATTACAAATTTCATTACACTTTGTCATAATTCAAATATTGCAATGGAGAAAATCGCTTTTGTTGTTGATGCAAGAAGCGGTGACCGCATTGTGCGCCTTGCAGATGAAATTACAGCGCTGAAAAAAGGCGGTTATCAGTGCGAAGTGCTATTTTTAGAAGCCTCTGATGAAGCAATCATCAAGCGTTACAAAGAAACCAGACGTAAACATCCCGGCGGAAACGGCGGACTTTTGATTGATAGCATTGTAGCTGAGCGCAGACTTCTCTCTGAAGTGCGAAATCAATCAGACTACATCATTGATACAAGCAATCTTTTAACCCGCCAGCTAAAGGAACAAATTCTGGCACTGTTTGAATCGCGGACAAAGTTTGAAAGCTTAAATGTCAGCATTGTTTCCTTTGGTTTTAAACGTGGTATTCCATTGGATTCTGACCTTGTGTTTGATGTTCGTTTCCTACCCAACCCATTTTATGACCCCGAACTTAGAACGCACACAGGCTTAGAGGCTCCAATTAAGGATTTTGTTTTAAACTGTGAAGCAACACAAAACTTTTTAAAGAAACTGACCGATATGGTTGAGTTTTTGTTGCCGCAGTACATAGAAGAAGGCAAAACTCAACTTGTCATCAGCATCGGTTGTACCGGTGGCAAACACCGCTCTGTTGTTGTGGCAGAAGCATTAAAGAGCTTTTTGTCAGAAAAAAATTACTATACGGTTGCCATGCACCGTGATTTAGGCAGAGAATAAAGGAGGCACATGATGAACCAATTATTTATGCCTACCCGTGTTATTTTAGGAAAAGGCTGCATTAAAGAAAACGCCTCTCTGTTTTCTGAATTTGGAAAAAAAGCTTTTATTGTTACCGGCAAAACAAGTGCCGAAAAAAGCGGTGCTCTTGCTGATGTTGTTGATGCACTGGAAAGTCTGTCCATTAGCTACGAGGTTTTTAACGAGGTTGAAAATAACCCCAGTGTGGAAACCTGTTTTGTAGGCGGTCAAAAGGCGAAAGCATTCCAGGCTGATTTTATAATTGCCATCGGCGGCGGTTCACCTATGGATGCTGCAAAAGCTGTTGCAGCTTTTGCCACTAACGATATGGCAGCCATGGATATTTACGGCACCATAAAAAACAAGCCTCTGCCTCTTGTCAGCGTACCGCTGACAGCCGGAACAGGCAGCGAGGTAACACCGTATTCGGTTTTAACGGTAAAAGAAATTGAAAACAAAAAAAGCTTTTCACATCCTGAAAGCTTTTCTAAAATTGCATTTTTAGACCCGACTTACCTTGAGTCGCTTCCACGCTCTGTGCTTTATGACACCACAGCAGACGCTCTCAGCCATGCTATAGAAAGTATGCTCTGCAAACGCACAAGTGACATTTCAAATGTATATGCAGAAGCAGCTCTTAAACATTTGGGCAAGCTGATTCCTGAGGTTATTTCCGGCAAGCCGGATTTTGAAAAGCTGCTCTTTGCATCAAACCTTGCAGGTATGGCTATTGCTCATACCGGAACGGTTGTGGTGCATTCAATGGGTTATCTTTTAACCTATCATAAAGATGTACCCCACGGCAGAGCCAACGCCCTCTTACTTCCCGGCTTTTTAAAGCTTTGTGCAAAGCATGTTCCTGACCGCTTAGCACAGGTACTAAAAGCCTTTGGCGCTGAAACGGTAGACAGCTTGTGCGAGCTGATTATAAAGCTTATTCCGGAACTGGTTAGCCTTTCAGAGGACGATGTTAAAGCCTTTGCTAAAAAAGCTATCGGGGCAAAAAATGTCAGTCAAAACTTATGGCCCATCACAGAAAGCGAAGAAGCTTCCGTGTTCGCGGCTTCACTATCATAGAAAAAATCCTTGGAGGAAAATATGTTTACATCACCTTGTTTATCTGTTAATGAAGAAAATCATTTAACCATCGGCGGCGTCGATACTGTTTCTCTTGCAAAAGAATACGGCACACCGCTTTATGTTATGGATGAAGATGCAATCCGCAAAAATTGCCGTCTTTATGTTGATTCAATGAACCGCTTTTATGACGGTCATGGCTTGATTTTATATGCAAGCAAAGCACTTTGTAACACAACCATGTGCAAGCTTGTTGCCTCCGAAAACATGGGGGTTGATGTTGTATCCGGCGGCGAACTTTACACTGCCCACAAAGCCGGTATCCCTATGGAAAGGGTATACTTTCACGGCAACAATAAAACCATAGACGAACTTAAGCTGGCTCTTTCTTTAGGGGTTGGCAGATTCGTTGTTGACAATCGTGATGAGCTTATGCTACTTAATAACCTCGCAAAAGAAGCAGGCAAAAAAGCTTCGATTTTGTTCCGTGTAACCCCCGGCATTGACGCACACACTCACGATTTTATTATGACTGGTCAAATTGATTGCAAGTTCGGCGTAGTTTTGGAAAACGGCGATGCCATGGAAGTTTACCGCTTGGCTTCCACCTTAGAAAATATTGAGGTTGTAGGTGTTCATTGTCACGTTGGATCACAGATTTTTGACTTAGACCCATTCTGTGAAGCTGCCGAAGTTATGGTAAACTTTATTGGCGATGTAAAAGACACCTTAGGTATCACCTTGTCTGAACTAAACTTAGGCGGTGGCTTCGGCATTTGTTATACTGAAAAGGATGACCCCATCTCTTATGATAAATATATGGAAGCCGTCAGCAAAGTGGTGAAAGCCACAGCAGAAAAAAGAAATGTGCCCCTGCCGAAGATTTTAATGGAACCCGGGCGTTCCATTGTGGGAGATGTCGGTATTACACTGTATACCGTTGGTTCAATTAAAAACATCCCCGGTGTTCGCAGCTATCTGGCAGTTGACGGCGGTATGGGTGATAACCCCCGATATGCTCTCTATCAGGCGGAATATGAGTTCTTAATTGCAAACCGTGCCGGTGATGCAAAGGATGAAGTTTATACTATTGCAGGAAAATGTTGTGAATCCGGTGACCTGTTAGGTGAGCACGCACCCCTGCAAAAAGCAAAGGGCGGCGATGTGCTGGCTGTTTTATCCACCGGTGCTTATAACTACTCAATGGCAAGCAACTATAACAGAATCCCCCGCCCTGCTATGGTGATGGTGTCCGGTGGCAAATCACGAATTGTCGTAAAACGTGAAACCTATGAAGATATTGTAAAGAACGATTGTGAATAAACTAAAAAATAAGGTGCTACAAAATGTAGCACCTTATTTTTTATTATTTTTTCTTTGCTTCATCCCACAGTTCGTCCATCTCGGCAAGGCTCATATCCTTAAGGTTTTTGCCTGCCTCCCTAGCAGATGACTCTACATAAGAAAATCTGTCTATAAACTTCTGAATGGTTTTAGAAAGGGCTTCTTCCGCTGAGCAATCAAAAAACCTTGCCACGTTGACCGCTGAAAATAGCACATCACCAAGCTCTTCAAAAACGTGGTCAGAATTATTTTCTTTTGCTGCGTCCTTAAGCTCTCCAATTTCTTCTGAAAGCTTATCAAGAGCACCGGTTGCATCTTCCCAATCAAAACCAACCTTAGCTGCTTTTGACTGCACCTTATCAGCACGAATCAGTGCTGGCAGATATCTACAAACGCTTTTCATACTTTCTGTATAGCTTTTCTGCCCTTTTTCTTTCTGCTTATTCTTTTCCCAAGTGGCAAGCACCTCTTCCGGGGTTTCTGCCGTGTCAGTACCAAAAATATGGCTATGACGAGAAATCATCTTATCGCAAACGTGATAGATGACATCATCAATGGAAAATGTGCCTTCTTCTTTACCGATTTGAGCCTGAAATACCACCTGCAACAAAACATCACCCAGTTCATCTGCAAACTGGTCTTTTGTGCCGTTTTCAAGGGCATCAATCGCCTCATAGGCTTCCTCAATCAAATTAATTTTGACAGAATCGTGAGTCTGCACCCTGTCCCAGGGACAACCATTTTCACCACGCAGGGTTTCAATCACATTCAACAAATCTTCAAAAGTATATTTTTTATCTCTTTCAATCATCTTTTGTTCACCTGTTTCTAAAATTCTAGGAAAGTAAATGGAAGCGGTCTAATAGCTTCGTTAATTGCTCACCCTTGGGCAGCATCAAAACATCATCACGTTTAATCAAGCGAAGAGCAAAGGTCATAATGGCATAAATGATAACCGCCACACCAATTGCCACGCCGAGAGCAATAATAATTCTAATCCTTTCCGATGAAACCACCGGTGTAAAGGGCGCGCTTTGGGGCAAAAAGTTAAGGGTTAAATCCATCATTTGAATACCCAGCAGCTTTGCCGCACCCTGATATGCAAAAAATGCACCAACGCCCATAGCACCACTGGCAATAGCCGGGCGAATAATCAATCCGGAAAGGGTTAAGTCCGGCTTCATAATTCTTTTAACACTTAAAACATTTAAAACCGCAATAGTGATGTAGCACAAATTTGTGCTGATGGGTGCTCCACCGATATTCACGTTTGGAATGGCAATCAAAAGATAGTTGGTAATAATTTTAACTGCCGCACCAATCGCCATATTCCGCACGGGAATCATCACATATCCTGCACCCTGCAGCATCGCCGTTGTGACAGAAACCAAGCTGACAAAAATAACAGCATAACCCAAAATGCCCAGCATGGAAGCTGCTCTTGCATTGTTATACACCGCAGCCAGAATCGGCTGACTTAAAACCGAAAGTCCAACAGCACAGGGAACTGAAAACAGCACTGTAATCCGCACTGTGGATTCAGACAGTTTCTTAACTTCACCCATATTTTTCACAGCAAACGCCGCTGAAATAAAGGGCACAACGCTCATAGAAAGTGACATAATAATGGTGGGCGGTAAATTAAACATAGGAATCGCATAGCCGGAATATGAACCATATAAAATTTCTGACGGCTTCACCCGCATAAGCTGACCGATTATAACTTCGGCTTTTGATAAGCCGTAATATTCAGTTAAGGAGTTTGCCATTTCCTGCGTCACCATAATGGTCTGCAGACGCTGACGAATCATCACCACATCAATCACATTGGTCAGTGACATAACTGCAGCGCCAATGGTGATGGGAATGGCAATTTTAACAAGGTCAATAAATATGGTTCTTGTGCTTCTTGACTCTGCGGGACTACCGGATATAACCTTGTTATTCCGCTTTCTGACAATATAAGTAACCACCATAATAAGCAGTGCAAACAACGTACCTGCTGTGACGCCTAACACCGCACCTGCAGATGCATTGACTACGCCAGAGGGCATTAAAACATAGGCAAGTGCCAAGCCGATAACCAGCTTACCCAATGCCTCTGTCACTTCAGAGAGCGCCGTGGGGACCATATCGGAATAGCCTTGGAAATAGCCGCGAAAGGCAGATAAAAGCGCCACAAAGAAAATAGCCGGACTAATAGCTAAAACACTCAGGTATGAAGACGGCGAATCTGCAAGCCCAACAAAGGCTTTTGCCCCTAAGAACAATATGAGTGTCCCTGCCACACCAATTAAAGATAAAAGAGATACCGCCGCTTTAAATATTTTATTCACTTCGGCATGGTTCTTTTTGGCAAGGCTTGAAGACACCATTTTTGAAACCGCCACAGGAAGTCCTGCTGTTGCAATGACAAACATACAGGCATACAGGTTATAGGCCGTGTTAAAAATGGCCATGCCTTCCTCCTCTATGATGTTTGCAAGCGGAATTTTAAACAGCGCACCAATCACCTTAACCAAGGCGTTGGCAAGCACCAAAATAAAAGCACCTTTTAAATAGGATTGTTTTTTCAAACTATCTCCCTCCCAAAGGATATGTCCCATCAATCATTCTATGTGCAGACACATAGGTTTACTACTTTCCAAGGCAAAACCTTGAGAAAATTTCATCAACAATCTCATCTGAAACCGTCTGTCCGGTAATTGTACCAAGAGCCTCTAGCGCCATACGCAAATCAACGGACATAAGGTCTAAGGGCATTCCTGCCTTTAATGTTAAAAGTGCATTAGAAAGGCAAGCTTCAGCTTCAACAATTGCCTGTTTGTGCCTGAGATTGATAACGGCAGCATCCTGCTTCTGGGTAATTTCACCCAAGGAGAACAGTTCTTCCACCGTTTTTGCCAGGCGGTCAAGTCCCTCTTTTTGCTTTGCCGAGAGTAACACCCGTGGCATTTCAGAAAGCTCATCAGGCAATACCGCTACCGGGGCTAAATCTGTTTTATTTAAAACTAAAATAGTCTTTTTGTCTTTCACTAAGGATAAAATTTCCTGATCTTCTTTTTCAAAATCACGGCTGCGGTCAACTACAAAGAAAACCAAATCGGCTTTTTCCAAATATTCTTTCGCTTTTTTGATACCCATTTCTTCAATGGTTTCAGCACCACTACGAATGCCGGCTGTATCGAAAAGATTCAGGCAAACATTTCCCAGGCGCACCCGTTCCTCAATCACATCACGGGTTGTGCCTGCCTGCTGTGTTACGAGGGCGCGTTCCATCCCCGAGAGAGCGTTTAACAGAGAGGATTTACCTACATTCGGCTTACCAACAATAACGGTTTGAATGCCGTCACGAATGAGCCGACCCTGCTCTGCCTGATTTTTCATTTCTCCAAGGGATTCAATCAATTCAGAAAGTGTTGCTTCCACCTGTGCATCCGGTGTTTCTTCAACATCTTCATCAGGAAAATCTGCCATAACATCAAGGCTTGCCGCCAGATTCAAAATTCTTTCACGATGGCGTGAAATAGGGTCTGATAACTTACCTTTTAACTGGTTGACCGACAGTGACACCGCCGCATCAGATTCTGCCTGAATGAGGTCAATAACGGCTTCTGCCTGAGATAAGTCAAGCTTGCCGTTTAAAAAGGCGCGTTTGGTAAATTCACCGGGGGATGCCATAACCGCACCGGAAGCAAGAATTGCCGATAAAATTGACCGTGTTACAAAGCTACCGCCGTGACAGTTAATCTCAACAACATCTTCACCGGTAAAAGAACGAGGTGCACGCATAACAGCCGCCAAAACCTCGTCTAAAACCTTGCCTTCATATTCAATATGACCGTAAGACAGTGTATGAGTAGCAGCCTTAGATAATGGCTTTTTGCCAGCAAAAACACGGTCGCAAATTGTCACCGCTTCAGGACCACTGACACGGATAACCGCAATGCCGCCCTCACCAGCCGGTGTTGCAATTGCTGCAATAGTTGTTTCTCTCACTCATTTCACCTCTTACAAAATCTGATAATCTTCTAAAACATAGGATAATGTATCCAAAAATTCTGCCACCTCAGGTACTTTTAACAAAACCTGAAATGCATATGTAACTTCCCAGATAAAAACAGGGTCAATACAATCTGCCGCCTCAGGATGAATTAGCGGACAAATCCGTGCACGAGGGTCTTGGATGATTTCTAAGGTGCAACCTTTTCTGTAAAGGGGCACTAACGGAAAAATTCTGCAGGAAAGGGGTCGGTCCGTGCGCTTGCACGGACCGTGACATACTAAAAGATTCACTGCTCTTGTACCGGATTCTATATCCGTTTTAAGAACAGAAAAATTATCATTTCCGAAAAACAGCTTTTCTTCACCGGGGAAAAGATACATACCGCTTTCATCATCCCCCTGACAGCACAGCTTGCCGCAAAGCTCACCGCAATCAAAGGGTACCGGTGTTAAGTTGTCTAGTCTACGGTAAATTTGTTTGTAAAGCTCAGTGATTGCTAACTTGCTCATGCCTGATCCAGCACATCCTTTAACATTTTGCTGATAACCTGCGGATTTGCTTTACCCTTTGAGAGCTTCATAACCTGACCCATTAAGAAGCCAAGTGCTCTGTCCTTACCTGCTTTATAGTCAACAATTGACTGGGGATTTTGCGCCATAACCTCTTGTACCATTTTTTGCAATTCACCCTCATCAGATACCTGCAAGAGGCCTAAACGTTCAACAATTTTCATCGGGTCTTCGGGATTTGCAAACAGCTCATTTAACACTTTTTTAGCCGCGCTGTTACTGATTGTTCCTTTTTCAATCAAATCAATCAGGGCTTTGAGGTGCGCAGGCGTAAAGGGAATGTCACCAGCTTCTAATTCTTTGTCGTTTAAAAGCTTTGCTATGTCACCCATCAGCCAGTTGCTTACGGTTTTAGGTGCCGCACCCAGGCTTACGGTTTCATCAAAATAATCTGCTGTTTTCTTTGAAGATGTCAAAAGAAATGCATCATATTCAGGCAGACCGAATGAGTCAATATACCGTGCTTTTCTCTGCTCCGGCAGTTCAGGAATGGTCTCCCTGATTTCTTCAATCCATTCATCAGAAACAATGATGGGAAGTAAGTCCGGTTCGGGGAAGTAACGGTAATCCTGAGCATCTTCTTTGGTTCTCATAACTGTGCTAATGCCTTTCACATCGTCCCAACGGCGGGTTTCCTGATTGATAACGCCACCGGATGACAGAACTTCTTCCTGACGCTTCTGCTCATATTCCATTGAGCGAACTGCCGCACGGAAGGAGTTAATGTTCTTCATCTCGCAACGTGTACCAAATTCTTTCTGACCCTCAGGACGCAAAGACACATTAACATCGCAGCGCAGAGAACCCTCCTGCATTTTACAGTCAGATACTTCTGTATATTCCAAAATAGATTTTAAAGTTTCCAGGAAAATTCTTGCTTCTTCAGGAGAACGCAAATCCGGCTCAGATACAATTTCAATCAGTGGCACGCCACAACGATTATAGTCTGCCATTGAGGTTCCGTCATAATCATTATGCACAAGCTTTCCCGCATCTTCCTCAATATGAATACGAGTAATGCCAATACGCTTGGTTTCGCCATCAACTAAAATATCCACATAACCGTTCTGACAAAGGGGCAAATCAAACTGAGAAATCTGATATGCCTTGGGAAGGTCAGGATAAAAATAATTCTTTCTGTCCTGCTTGCCATATTTTGTAATGCTACAATTCATTGCAAGACCAGCTTTAATTGCATAGTCCACAACTGTTTTGTTAAGCACCGGAAGTGTACCCGGCATACCGGTACAAATAGGACAGGTATGGGTGTTTGGTTCACCGCCAAATTCATTTTTGCATCCGCAATATATTTTTGTTTTGGTCTTAAGCTCAGCATGAACCTCAAGACCAATGACTGTTTCGTATTTCATTGTCTGTCCTCCTATCTTACAGTGCCGGTTTTACTTTAGAAATGGTTTTTTCCAAAGCATATGCCGCATTTAAAATTGCTGCCTCACCAAAAGGCTTACCAATAATCTGCAGACCAATGGGCAGACCATTTTCATCATAGCCACAAGGCAGCACAACTGCCGGCAAGCCTGCAATGTTTACAGAAACGGTACAGATATCTGCCATATACATCTGCAGGGGGTCGTCTGTCTTTTCGCCAAAACCAAAGGCTGTGGTGGGTGTTGCAGGTGTTACAAGAACATCGTAAGTCTCAAAAGCTTTGTCAAAATCCTGCATAATCATGGTTCTGACCTGCTGCGCCTTTTTATAATAAGCGTCATAATAACCGGAAGAAAGCGCATAGGTACCAATCATGATACGGCGCTTAACCTCAGCACCAAAACCTTCGCTTCTTGTCTGAGCATAAAGGTCAACCAAATCGTCAAACTTCTCTGCTCTAAAGCCATATTTCACGCCGTCAAAACGAGCCAAGTTTGAGCTTGCTTCGGCAGAGGAAATCATGTAATAAGCAGGCAGAGCATATTCATTAAGAGGCAGGTGTGCTTCACTGTAATCAGCACCTAAGCTTTTAAAGGACTGGAGCGCTGCCATAATTGCCTTTTGAACAGGTTCAGAGATGCCCTCACCCATATATTCGGCAGGAACGCCGATTTTCAGACCCTTTACGTCACCTGTCAAAACATCTTCAAAGGATGCATAGTCACGATTTACACTGGTAGAATCCATAGGATCGTGACCCACAATCTGGTCATAAACCAAAGCACAGTCACGAACATCCTTAGCTAAAGGACCAATCTGGTCTAAGGATGATGCAAAAGCCACCAAGCCAAAACGGGATACCGTACCATAAGTCGGTTTCATGCCCACACAGCCGCAGAGTGCTGCCGGCTGACGGATGGAACCACCGGTATCAGAACCTAAGGTAAAGGCCGCCTCATCAGCAGAAACGCAGGCAGCAGAACCGCCGGATGAACCACCGGGAACCTTTGTAATATCATAAGGATTCTTTGTCTTTTTAAAATAAGAGGTTTCAGTGGATGAACCCATTGCAAACTCGTCCATATTCAGCTTACCTAAAAGCACGGTATCAGCCTGCTTTAGCTTCCCAGCCACGGTTGCATCATATGGCGGGCGGAAGTTATAAAGCATTTTGGATGAACAGGTAGTGAGTACATCCTTGGTGCAAAGGTTATCTTTCAGCGCCATAGGAACACCGGCAAGTGCCCCAACCTCTTCACCTTTTGCAATTTTCTCGTCAACAGCCTTAGCTGATGCCATTGCTTCATCACCCAATACGGTTACAAAGCTTTCAACCTTATCTTCAACAGCATCTATCCGATCTAAAAATGCTTTAGTAATTTCCTGTGAAGAAATTTCTTTTGTTTTTATTTTGTCACGTATTTCATGCGCAGTTAATGTATGCATACTTTTGCTCCTTTAGATTTCTTATTCTACAACCTTGGGTACCGTATAGCCGCTATAGTCTGCCGCAGGTGCATTTTTAATCATTGCATCACGGTCATATGAGGGCTTTACAACATCTTCTCTAAACGCATTGCTCATAGGAATGGCGTGAGCTGTGGGAACAACACCTGTTGTATCCAGCTCATTCAGTTTGTTGGCAAAACCAATAATGCTCTCCATGTCCTTTGACAAAGCTTCAGCCTCTGCGTCAGAAAGCTTTAGGCGTGCTAAATTTGCAACGTGTAAAACTTCTTCTTTTGAAATTTTCATTCTATCAGGCTCCATTCAAAAAATTTTATTCAAAACCAAATCGGTCATGAGTTTACTTCTTTACGCTAATTGTTTAAAAATATCAATCAGTTCCTGTGGTGTGTTTGCTAAATATTTTGCACCGCATTCTTCTAAAAGTTCACGGTCACGATATCCCCATAACACACCAATGGGAATCATGCCGGCGTTCACACCGGTTTTAATATCTACATCACTATCGCCCACAAAAGCAACCTCTGAGGGCAAAAGACCCAATGCATTCGTAATTTCAAGGGGTGCTTCGGGGTCAGGCTTTCTTTTCACCCCTGCCCGTTCGCCAAATACAAACTTGGGGGAATATTTTGAAAACCACTGCTGGGTAAGCGCCTTAGTCGGTGCATCCGGCTTGTTGGAAAGAACATTAATTGCAATATCATTCTCTGAAAGATATGCCATTACTTCGTCTATACCGTCATACGGCTTTGTTTCAACGCTTGCTGCCGCATCATAGATTCTGCGGTATGCATCCAGACACAAGTCAACCTGAGCATCATCAATCTGCACTGTTTCCGGCAAACACTTTTTCACATAATTTCTTGCACCTATGCCAATTGCAAGCCGATGAACATTTAAGTCTGTATGTTCAGGATATCCAAACTCAGAAAGCATCTTGTTCATAGCATTTGCAAGGTCTGACAGGGTGTATAAAATCGTTCCGTCTAAATCAAAAATAACTGCTTTAATCACAACATTCTCTCCTACTTTACATCCTCAAATACAGCTTCGTCCTGAACTTCATCTGTCTTTGGCATCATATATTTTTCAATCACATGCCAACCATAATAGTTCATGGTAAAACCGGTTAAAGCAATTAAAACCACAGCCATTAAAAGAATCCAGACAATGGGAAGATAATAAAGAAGCAGAAAATGAACCGCTACAATTATCACACAGAAGAACAGATTTTGCGGCAATTTACCCAAAGCAAGCAAGATAGCATTTTTAATGATGTTTACAAGAGACATTTTAAAGGTTACCATAATGGTGTATGTATAAAAATTCGTGATAAACCAAAGAACAGATACAACACAGAAGATAATCAATACCACCATTCCCGGCACGCCGCTTTTGGCATAAAACAGTGCCGCTGTCAGAATCGTGTAAACAAAAACTGTGTTAATAACGCTCAGAAGCAAACCCTGTAACAAGTTCTTTTTTGTATGTTCAAAAAAGTCTGAAACCAAAAAGGCGTGTTCCTGTCTTGCCCAGTTGCGAAGCACAAAGGTAAGCCCCGCAATAAAAGGACCAATAAACATAAAAGGCACAAACGGCAGTGGCGGAATTAACACATTGCGTTCAGAAAGTAAAACTGTCAGCATTTCCTCCATATTATAAAAATAAGGGAACGCAAGCAAAAATGCCGCTGCAAAAAAGATTAACGAGCACGCAAAAAACAATAAATTAACCTTAACAAAATCAAAAAAATGTCTGCCTGCCATATCAAAGAAATTGCGCTTGGCAGCCTCCTCTTTACTAACGCCCTTACCTGGCTTGCTAAATGAATTTCCAAAAATACCCATAACAATTCTCCTTAACTACGTTTTTTTCTGATTAATGAAAGGGGCGGAAGCTCCCTGCCTATGTTAAGTCTTAGCCCCTGCTGTGCGTGAGG
>JAZSJR010000067.1:0-4970 GCA_045534415.1 Clostridia bacterium | reverse complement strand
ATAACGATAACTGTACTGTCTGCCACCATAACGGTAACCATACTTATACTTGTAACGGTTATAAGTGTAATCACGCATATCTGCCGAGCTGTTTAATACATAGCCCAAAATTTTAATTTTGCCAAACTCAAGGGCTGCAATCGCCTGACGCAACGAATCGCTGGTGGTATAATTCTGGCGCACAACAATCACCGCACCGGTCATGAGTTTTGCAATAGAAACCGGGTCGGTTACAATGTTAATCGGCGGAGAGTCAATAAAAATGTAATCATATTCTTCAGAGAAGATTTCCAGCATTTTCTCCATAGCAGGTGAAAGCAATAATTCAGACGGATTCGGCGGAATATGACCACCAGTAATACAATCTAAATTAAACTTTTTAATACGCTGAATCACCGCATGGGGATCCTCAATAAAGCCACCTAAATATTCAGCCATACCTGACTCGTTGGAAAGATTCAGGTACTGATGCAGCTTAGGGCGACGCAGGTCTGCTTCAATAATCAGCGTGCGGGCACCGGTTTGTGCAAAGGTAATAGCTAAGTTTGTTGATGTAGTAGACTTACCCTCTTTTGCTACAGAACTGGTAATGATAATCTTTTTACAACCCTTTTCTGACGCAGTTGTAAACATAATATTCGTTCTTGCCGCTTTGTATGCCTCAGTGACGCTAAAATGAGTATCATCGGAGATAATATTCCGTCTGATATCCTTTTTCTCCGCTTCGTTATTTTTCTTCTTACGGCTAAACAATTTGTCTTTTAAACTTGTTTTGGTTGCTACACTTTTATTTTTTGGCATTTTTCTTCTCCTCTAAACGAGTATAGTCCATATCCGGAATAATACCTAATAAGGGCAGTTCTCTAACTTCCATCAAATCGCCTTCAATTTTGATGCGGCTGTCAAACACATCAATCAAAAACACCAAAATCATACTGAGCACAGCACCAAGCAAAAAGCCAATAACAACATTCTGTACTACATTGGGAGAAGAGGGCGATGTAGGAAGTTTTGCGCCGTCAACAATCTTAACTGTACCAGCCTGAATAACGCGGGTAATTTCCTCTTGTGCACCCTTTAAAACAGAATCAACTAAAATCTGAGAATGCTTTGCATCATGACTATTAATGTTGATTTCAATGATTTCTGTTTCATTCATCGGCTTTAAGGCGAGCATACCCTTGAGTTGACTCGGCGTGTAGGGAAGTTTGCTATCTTCCTGAACTGCCGTCAAAAACGTATCAGACTTTAAAAGCTCAATACAGGTAAGCGCCAACTGTTGCGATGTTGCAATGTCAGTGATGTTTACATTTTGTGACCGTTGCACGGTGTTATTGTTTACATACAAAGACCCACGAGATGTATATGTAGGAATAATGTAATATGTCGAAATCCCGTAAGCTAAAATTGCGCCTGCAACAGCAGCGATTGCAATACGCCACCAGTGAAACAAGAACAGTTTAGAAATCTCAACAACACTAATTCGTTCGTTCAAAAAAACCAATCTCCTATTCTTTCTCCAGTTTGAATCACACAATCTGGTTTATATTTAAACATAGTGCCACTTATTTAAAAAAATGACAAGACATTTTATATTATACAACAAATAGCATATAAATTCAAGACTTTTTTAACAGATAAATCGACTTTTTTGATGCCATTTATATCCATCGAAAAAAAGCCGGAATATGCCCATTTTATTGATAAAATTCTTTACAAAAAGATAAAAATTCTTTATAATGATATATATAATATTTTAATTTAAAAATGAAATCATGAATATAAAGGAGAACGAATATGAAAAGCTACCTCGTAAAAAAAGTAAACGGATCAGTAACAGAGGCTGACTGGGAAAAAGCTGACATTGCAAACATTGATTTTGTCCCCTGGAACGGCGCTCATCCCTATCCCTATCATATGACCGCAAAACTTCTGTATACAGACGAAGCAATTTATGTCCGTCAGGAAACCGATGAAAGACCGCTCACAGCCCGCTATAATAAACCCGGCGACCCTGTCAACGAAGACAGCTGTATGGAGTTTTTCTTTGCACCGGATGCAGATGACCCCGAACATCACTATTTTAATTTTGAAATCAATCCGCTGGGCATTATACAGATGATGTACGGCATTAACCGCAACGAATTTATCAGACCCGAAGTAGACTGGAACATTTTCGATGTTAAAAGCGTTATCACCAAAGACAATTGGCAGTTAACCTATAAAATTCCTTATGCCTTTATTTTAGAACACGCCGAAAAAATTTCATCTGAAATCACCGGCAATTTCTATAAATGCGGTGATTGTTCTGAAGTTGAACACTACGCTTGCTGGAGTCCCATTCTCTGCGAGGAAGAAGATTTTCATCGTTCTGAATATTTTGGCAAGCTGATTTTTGAAAAAGGAATTTCTGTCAGCCGATAAAAAAACTTCCGCAAATAACAGAATTTTTATCACATAGTTTTCCCGGTTTATTCAAAACTAGCCTTAGAATTATATTTTTGGAGGCAGTTATGAATAAAAAAAAATTTGCAACTATCTTGTGCTTTATACTGACTCTTTCCTGCCTGCTCATGCCGGTTTTTGCAGAAAGAGTAAGCGACCCTTTGGTTGCCAATGACTTTACAAAAGAAACACCAAAGAATACAACGCTTAATTTCACCATCCGCGATTTTACCGAAAGTGTGAATCCGCCTGCAGGCGGAAGCCTGAGCCACATTACGTTAGCACAGCTTCCTAATGAAGCCTCAGGAACACTACGTTTGGGTACTGAGCCACTAGCCGTCGGCACCGCCATTGTAACAAATAATTTAGATAAACTGAATTTTGTTCCGGCCAAGGATTACGTTGGTGAAGCAATTTTCACCTGGGATGCTCACTATGGCACCAACGCCGTTTCTCCGTATCCCTCTGCTGTTACAATCACAATAGGCGGCACACAAACCTCACCGGATGATGGCGAAACACCTAAGCCCTCGCCCGAACCCACGCCAGATCCAAAACCGCCGGTTGATAACACCCCCACACAAAAACCTCTGCAATATGAAGATATGCTGGAGCACTGGGGTGCATATTCTGCCGGGATGCTGGGCGCAGAAGGTGTCATTGTCGGGGAAGAAATCGGCGGTCATTTTTATTTCTACCCGGATAAAACACTAAGCCGTATCGATTTTATTATCCTTGCCAACAGCGTTTTCGGCATTAAAACGAAAGATAGCCTGGCAGGTAACCCTTTCTCCGATACAAACGTTCCCTCCTATATGCTACGTCAGGCCATTGCCGCCTACGAAAGCGGACTCATCAGCGGAACGCAGGCAAATGGTGCATTGTATTTAAACCCTTATGATAAATTAACCCGTGCAGAAGCCATTAAAATACTGGATAACGGCTTAAAGCTCGAGCATCCTGCCACTGAACCCCTCAGCTTTGCCGATTCTGCCAGCATCCCCCAATGGGCAGAGCAGGCGGTTAAAAACATGGAGGCATATGGCATTGTAAAGGGCTATAACGATAACACTTTCAGACCCTACGCCACAGTCACCAAAGCCCAAGGGGCAGAACTGTTATACCAAACCTTTAAATACAAACGTCACGCACAAAAAACAAAAAGTGTATTTAATTATATTTTCTATGGTGCAAAGTAACAATAGCCCGACGGAGTTCCGTCGGGCTTCTTCAGAAAGGAATATGACATATGAAAACCGCTCTCATAACAGGTGCATCACAAGGAATTGGCTCTGCCTGTGCCCGTCGCTTTGCTGAGGATGGGTATCAGGTTATGATACATTATAACACCCACCAAAAGGAAGCAGAAGCTCTGCAGGATGAGCTTTTAAACGTGGGCGCCAATGCTGCCATTTTTGGTGCTGACCTTGCCGATGAAAAACAGGCAAAAGCCTTGGTAGAACAAACTCTGACCCTATTCGGTGATATTGATGCTCTTGTAAACAACGCCGGCATCGCCATGAATAAAATGTTCTGCGATACAACAGTAGAAGATTGGAACAAAATCCTCTCTGTTAATGTTATGGGATGTGTGCATATAACCCAAGCCGCCTTGCCGTGTATGGTACATAAAAAGCAAGGGCATATTATCAACCTGTCCTCTATCTGGGGTATGGTGGGCGCCTCCTGTGAAGTGGCATATTCTACCTCCAAAGCCGCCATCATCGGCCTTTCTAAGGCACTGGCAAAGGAACTGGGCCCCTCAGGCATTTTGGTAAACTGCGTTGCCCCCGGCGTTATTGATACAAAAATGAATGCCAATCTGGATGAAGAAACCCTTGATGCCCTCAAAGAAGAAACACCCTTAATGAAACTGGGTACACCGGAAGATGTAGCGGAAACCGTTTTCTTTTTAGCAAGTGAAAAAAATCGTTTTATCACCGGTCAGGTTATAAGTCCCGGCGGCGGGATTGTTATGTAATATAAACCTATGTGACTTTTTTGTTAAAATTTTCTTTTTCTCTTGACTGCGCCTCCATTTAGGTGTATGATTATATTGTAAATTCAAAGGAGGTTATATACTATGAATACTTTTAATATCTTATTAAGCTCAATTAACGATGTTAAAAACTTCGTTAATATCGTCAGCAAGTACGATTTTGATGTTGATTTAACATCCGGTCGTTACGTTGTAGACGCAAAATCCATTATGGGTATCTTCAGCTTAGACTTATCCAAGCCCATCAAAGTAGGTGTTCACTCTGAGAATGCTGAGGCATTTGTTGCTGAACTCAACCCTTACGTGCAAGACTAATTGCAAACAGCACCCTCTCTCAGCAGAGGGTGTTTTTTTGTGCAATAATGATCCCCCCGTATAACGGGGGGTATTTCATTTTCGGGCATAGCCCTAATACTACTGGCGACACACAAGTGCGTTTTTTATTGGCCTGCCAGCCATACAATTACTACTAGCTACCCATAAATGGGTTATGTAAAGTATATTCTTCTATGTAATGGGGTCCAGG
>JAZSJR010000190.1:0-2324 GCA_045534415.1 Clostridia bacterium | reverse complement strand
CAACTCCTTGGCTCACAGAACGACATGGCTACGATCCGATTTGGTACCGGTGGTACCGCAGGTACATATTATGGTTACGGCGGCGTTTTAGGTCAGTACATCAAAAACAACGCAGGTGTTAATGTAACAGTTGTTTCTACCGACGGTTCTAAGGCAAACATTCAGGGTATTGATGCTGGAAACTATCAGCTGGGTACTGTACAGTCTGATGTTATGGCATATGCCTGGGACGGTATTCGTTCCTTTGAAGAAGAGGGTAAGATTAGTTCTTTCCGCACAGTTGCAGGCTTATATGCAGAAGCAATTCAGCTGGTAACAATGGATCCTGCTATTAAGTCAGTTGCTGATTTAAAAGGTAAGTCCGTTTCAATTGGTGCTCCTGGTTCCGGCGTATATTTTAATGCCGTTGATGTTTTGACTGCTGCAGGTCTTACAGAAGCTGATATCAAAGCACAGTATCAATCTTTTGCTGACAGTGCAGATGCATTGAAGGATGGTAAGATTGATGCAGCGTTTATCGTTGCCGGTCCTCCCACTCCTGCAATTACAGAGCTGTGTACCACCAATAGTGCATATCTCGTTCCCATTGATGGTGACATTGCTGCAAAGCTGATGGAAAGCAACCCGTTCTACACAGAGCATGTGATTCCGGCTGGCACTTATGCAGGGCAGGAAGCAGATGTGAAGACCGTTACTGTTAAGGCAACCTTGATTGTCAGCGCAGATGCATCAGAGGATGACGTTTACGCATTGACAAAAGCTATTTTTGATAATATTGATGCGATTACCACAGAAAATGCCAAGGGTGCAGAACTCTCCTTAGAGAATGCAACTGGTGGTATGACCGTTCCCTTCCATAAAGGTGCTGCAAAATACTTTGCAGAAAAGGGTATTGAAGTTTCTGCAGAATAATTTAAATAATAAATGGCTGCGGCGAAATGGCCTTTCGCCGCAGTTGTTTTATCAGAACCCAAGGAGGAAAAGGAATGTTGTTTCGTAAAAAAAATCAGCCGGCAATGCAAGAACCTATGGCTTTAGAAGAGGTTATGCAAAAGTTTGACCGCGAATCAAACGTTCGTGTTTGGGAAGGTTGGCAGAAAGTTTGCGTAACCTGCATTTTGGCGATTTTTTCTTTGTTTTGTATCTATGTAACCTTGTTTGCAACCTGGCTTGAGGAATTGAGACTGACCACTTTTGTGGCGTTTGTTCTTTGCCTTGCTTACATTGTTTATCCCGCCAGAAAGGGAAAACAAAAGGTTAATTACATGCCCTGGTATGATGTGTTATTAATGATTTGCGGAACAGGCGCATTTTTATACTTTGCTGCCAATGCCGGAACTATCATTCAACAGGGTAGCCGCTTTGAGTGGTATCAAATTCTAATTGGTGTTTTGGGTATTATCTCTACGGCTGAGGCTTGTCGCCGCAGCGTGGGTGTTCCCATTGTCATTGTTGCCGGAGGCTTCATTCTCTATGCACTGATATGGGGACTTTCTAACCCGACCTTATGGGGAAAATTGAACTACATTGTGCATTATCTGTTTTATGGTAAAGAAGGTATTTTGTCTACTCCTATTAACGTTTGCTCAAAGTTTATTGTGGTATTCATTATCTTTGGTGCGTTTTTGGAGCGGACAGGCATTGCCGATTTCTTCATTAACATCTCCAATGCAGTTGTGGGTGGTTTTTCAGGTGGACCGGCTAAGGTTGCTGTTGTTGCCAGCGCCTTTGAAGGCATGGTTTCCGGTTCTTCAGTTGCCAACACGGTTGGTTCTGGCTCGGTTACGATTCCTTTGATGAAGAAAACAGGCTATAAACCGGAATTTGCAGCAGCGGCTGAAGCTTCTGCTTCCACCGGTGGACAGATTATGCCTCCCATCATGGGTGCAGCGGCATTTTTAATGGCAGACTACATTGGTGTTCCTTACAGCAACATTGTTGTCCGTGCTATTTTGCCGGCGGTTCTGTATTTTGCAGGGGTATTCATTACAGTTCACTTAGAAGCTAAGAAAGAGGGCCTTCGCGGTTTGACAAGAGAAGAGCTGCCGAAGCTAATACCTCTTCTTAAAAAAGTATATTTGTTGATTCCGCTGATTCTGCTGATCTATCTTGTCAGCATTACCCAGCGTTCCATTCAGTATGCGGCAGCGATTGCCATTATAGCAGCTATTGTGGTTAGTTTGTTTAACAAAGAAAACCGAATCACTCCTAAACGCATCTGGGAAGCTCTTGCAGCAGGCGGTCAGGGCATGATTGTCGTTGCCGCGGAGTGTGGTGTTGCCGGTATGATTGGCGGAACCATCACAATGACAGGTCTTGCAAAT
>JAZSJR010000022.1:0-3179 GCA_045534415.1 Clostridia bacterium | reverse complement strand
AGAAAAAGCTTTCTGACCTGACCTTTTTAGACCCCGCCTGCGGCAGCGGCAATTTCCTGACGGAAAACTATATCTCCCTGCGCCGCTTGGAAAACGAAATCATCCGCACCCTGATTGATGACCAGAAAGGTGCGGCGGCCGGTCAGATTATGATGGGGCTGGAAGGGGATTTGCCCCCCATCATGGTGAGCATTCAGCAGTTCTACGGCATTGAAATCAACGACTTTGCCGCCACCGTGGCCAAGACTGCCCTGTGGATTGCCGAAAGCCAGATGATGAAGCAGACGGAAGATATCGTCAACATGAACCTGAACTTCCTGCCGCTGAAAAGCTATGTGAACATCGTGGAAGGCAATGCCCTGCGCCTGAACTGGGAAGATGTGGTGCCCAAGGACAAGCTGGATTATATTATGGGCAACCCGCCGTTTGTGGGCTATTCCTTACAAAGCAAATCCCAGAAGGATGACATTCTGAGCATCTATGTGGACGAGAAAGGCAAGCCCTATAAAACTGCCGGTAAGATTGACTATGTTGCCGGATGGTATTTCAAGGCCGCGCAACTTATGGAAGGCACCGGCATCCGCACGGCCTTTGTGTCTACCAACTCCATCACGCAGGGCGAACAGGTAGCCGGTGTGTGGAAACCGCTGTATGACCGTTTCGGTATTCATATCGACTTTGCGCACCGCACCTTCCGTTGGGATAGCGAAGCAAGCCTGAAAGCCCATGTTCATTGCGTGATTGTTGGGTATAGTTGTGCTGTCAATGACGCACCGAAACGCCTGTATGACAATGAACGGTTACTGCTGGTTGAAAACATCAACGCATATTTAGTTGATGCAATTAATACATTCATTGATAGTCGCAACAAACCATTGTGCGCTGTTCCCGATATGCGCAGTGGCGGTAAGCCTGTTGAAGGCGGCAATCTCATTTTTACTGAAGAAGAGAAAGCTGCATTTCTTATGATAGAGCCTAAAGCAGAGATTTACTTTAGGCCGTTTATGGGGTCTGATGACTTTATCAATGGTCATGGTCGCTGGTGTCTTTGGTTGGTTGATATATCCCCGAAGGAATTGCGGCAAATGCCTCATGTTATGAACCGAGTGGAAGCGGTTCGCAATTTTAGATTAGCAAGTGTAAAAGCTGCTACACGAGAGTATGCAAATCAACCAACGCGCTTTATGGAAATCAAGCAACCAAATGCGGACTTTCTAATGATTCCGGCCACTTCATCTGAAAATCGTCGCTACTTACCAATTGGCTATTTAAGTAAAGAAGTGGTCGCAAGTAATGCTGCTTCTTTTATCCCAGATGCAACGTTGTTTCACTTTGGTGTATTGACATCCAATGTCCATATGGCATGGATGCGTGCAGTCTGTGGACGTTTGGAAATGCGTTACCGCTACTCCAACACCATTGTCTACAACAACTTCCCCTGGCCTACGCCCACCGATGCCCAGAAAGCCGCCATTGAGCAAACCGCCCAAGCCATTCTGGATGCCCGAGCACTCTATCCTGATTGTTCCCTTGCTGACCTCTATGATGAAGTGACCATGCCGGTAGAACTGCGCCGTGCCCATCAAGCCAACGATAAAGCAGTCATGCAAGCCTATGGTTTCTGGGGCAGCGTCAAAACCGAAAGCGAATGCGTGGCGCGGCTGATGGAGATGTATGCCGAACTAACCAAATAACACTCTAACTCCTTACAATAGATAATTGTAGGGAGTTTTCACATACAAAGATACGAAAACTATTCGTAGAACATTTTCGGCATTTTTTGTCTATGTTTCACAAAGATTCACATCAAAAGAGCCATGTATCGATTGTTTGCACGCGATTTTAACCACTATATATTGTGGTTGTCAATATTATTTTATAATTATTTATACACTATATAGAATTTTGGGATTGACAAACAAAAGTTGTCCGCTATAATGTTTTTTGTCGCCACAGAAAGCACATGCTGCTAACATTGCTCCATTATAATTTTGCTGTGCTGCATAGTGGCTTCGTGATACTAAATAAGGAGGTGAACTAATTGATATTCTGCTAACTTCGTTGATGCACTGCTGACAAAATCAACAAAACAAATATGAAAGGAAGAAAAAATGAACAAACTTACACGCAATGTAGAAATCCTTTGTCCTCTTTGCGGAAATAATTCTTTCCGTTCTGATTATCCCAAAACTGATAACTTGATTGATGCACCTGACAATACCGAGTTTTGCTGCACAGATTGTGGCTCTGTTTACACAAAGGAAGAATTGTTTGAAGAAAACAAAGAAACCTTTTTTACAGCCCTTCAAGAAATGCAACTTGAATATGTGAACAGTCTGAAAAGAGCATTTAGCAGATGAAAGATATTATTGATTTTTTTGAAAAAATAGCACTTCCATTTCTGAATGAATGGGGAAATCTGGTGCTTGCTTTTCTGGCATTTATCATTTCACTTATTTCCCTGCGAAGTTCTTCAAAAGCGCAGAAATTGCAGAACCGCATCAATAAGTTAGAACTTTTGATTAAGCAGAACGAAGCAGAGAAAATTGAAATAGAAAAGAAGAATGCCAATCATGCATCCATCGGAGCAAGGATTATACCTATTGGCTTGAACAAATATCAACTTAAAGTATCGAATTCTGGTGAAGCAATCGCCTATAACGTTATTGCTCGATTTGATGGAAACCCATATATCTATATTATAGACAAAGGGAAACAGCCTTTTGATGAATTGCACCCCAGAGAAAACTATACTCTACCCTTAGTTGTTCCTGATGGTGCTGCGACCAAGGTGAAAATTATAACCGAATGGACGGATGCAAGCGGACAAACGCAAATAAAAACTCATATGACCGACTTATAAAAAATACCCCTGCGAATTATCGCAGGGGTTATCATTATCCCATCATCTTCAGATACTTATACACCGTGGGTCTTGATAACCCGCAGACCCGTGCCAGTTCTGATACATTCATTTTACCGTTCATCAAGCTGGGGTAGTGCCGCAGGAAGATGGCGGGGATATCGTCTTTGGTGGTGCGTGGGCGGCCGATGGCAGCCCCTTTGGCTTTGGCGTTCGCCATGCCTGACTTCACCCTTGCCCGTATCATCTGTAACTCCAGTTCCGAAAACACACCAGCCATCTTCAGGAATGCCGATGACATGGCATCCAGTTCGCC
>JAZSJR010000019.1:0-8330 GCA_045534415.1 Clostridia bacterium | reverse complement strand
ATTTGCTGGCCGATATCCATATGGTGAAGCCATTCGGTAACACAACCGCATTTTTTAATTGAAAATTCCTGATATTCTTTTAACGTGGGTGAAGAGGTGATAGAAAACATCGCTTCACCTACACCGGGGACAGAAAGCATTGCACACTGACCGGGTTTGTGGTCGAATGCTTTTTTGCCGTCTGGCGTTAATACTCGGAAGGTTTTAACGTCGGGCGTGTCAATTCTCACGTCGGTAATGGTGCCGACTGTTGGAATTAAAGGGTCCTGATGATTCATTTCTCCGCACCTCCCAAGGTTTTCATAACTTTCACAATATTCATTGAAATCGGGCATTTAGCCAGGCATCTGCCACAGCCAACGCAACCGAAAATTCCCTCATTGTTCTCAGGGAAATATACCAGCTTGTGCATAAACCGCTGACGGAAACGCTCTTTCTGAGAATTTCTGATGTTACCGTGTGCCATTTTGGTGAAATCGGAATACATGCAGGAATCCCAGCAGCGGAAACGCTGAACGCCCTTGCCGGTGTTATAGTCTTTAATATCATAGCACTGACAGGTGGGGCAAACAAAGGTACAGGTACCGCAGCCTAAGCAGTTAGCAGATAACTCATCCCACAGGGGATTGTTGAAATAGTCCATGGTTTTGCCGCCGCCAAACGCATCGGTTGAAAGGTTTGCAAGGGGCAGTTTTTCAATTCTTTCACGAATTGCTACTTTTTCAGCTTCAGCCGCCTTAGCATCTGCTGCTTCGGTAGCTGCTTCAATGTTTTTAAGAAACGCTTCGCCCTTTTCGGTTTTAGCTTCTAAATACACGTTGCCATCAGCCATAACGCATTCTACGTCACCACCGGGCGCTGCTGCGTCAACCCCGAAAGCACTGCAGAAACAGGTTTCCTGCGGACGTGAGCAAGCCATTGTCATAATAACGGCATTGTCGCGGCGTGCTTTATAAAAACTGTCAACAGGGTCAGATAAGAACACTCTGTCTAAAATTTCAAAGCTTTTAATATCGCAAGCACGAACACCAAAGATAGCAAAGGGACCAACATCTTCTTTCAAATCAAGAACTTCAATGTTTTTGCCCTCGGTTTTAAACGCCATCATATTTTCAACCTGGGGGAAGAAAAAGTCTTTTGCACTTTTATTGGTATTAAGTGCTTTAGAGTATTCTGCGCCGGGTTCCCACTTTTTGTAGGATGCGCCTTCCTTACCGTCCACCGGCAGGTAAAGGGGCATAGTAGCGGAGACCAGCTCAAACAGCGCAGATAAAGAATCCATAGAAATTTTACGCATTTTCGCCATCTCCTTTCTTCACAGCGTCAGAAGGCTCAATGTCCTCAGTCGTGTAGTTAACTAACGGAGCTCTGGAGCCAACCTCTTCGCCTGCCTGATAGTCGCCATAAAAACCGTTGATATCTTTAATAAACTTTCTATTTAATAAATGCAGAGGAATGTTCTGAGGACAAACTCTTGAGCATTCGCCACAGTCGGTACATCTGCCCGCAACGTGGAACGCGCGGATGATGTGGAACATTTTTTCTTCAAAGCTATCAGCAATGGCTTTGTTTTCAACACCGGATTTGGGATTGTTAAACACGCACTGCTCACAGGTACAAGCCGGACAAACGTCGCGGCAAGCGTTACAGCGAATACATCTTGAAAGTTCACCCTGCCAGAAAGCATAACGCTCATCGGGGGTCATAGCCTCAAGTTTTTCAACATCGGAAAAACGAGCGGAATCTAAAACCTCACCCTCTTCGCCTAAAAGCTCATCATATGCAACGTGCTTTTTGCTCTTACAATTAAGGCAACGTTCTAAAAGTGCTTCTTCCTGAGTCAGTTTTACATCGCCATCATACAGGGTTTTAACGCAGAAACCGTCACCATCAGGCACGATTTCGGAAATGCCCTCTGCCTTTTCACGGATTTTGGTGATGTCAACCATACCGCCGCAGGGGATGCCCACTGCATACACCTTTTCACGGTCGAAGCGATGCTCGGTTAAGAGCTGGTTAAAGCTGTAGGTATCACAAGGTTTTAAGAAAACCAAAACCTTACCCTCGCTTTTGCCACACTCTTTTACCAGATATTTTGAGAAGTTTGCACCGCAGAAATCATCAAATACGAAATCTGCTTTTAAAGCTTCTGCGTCTTTAAATACATAGGGGGTTCCATCGTAGGAAAACTCACCGGCTTTCCAGCCCAGCACACGGTCAACCGTTCCGGCAGATAAAAGAGCAATTGCTTTTTCTACCAAAACATCACGGGTTACTCTTTGCATCGTAAGTCCTCCAATCTCTTATTCTCGCCTAAAGCGGTTACAGCCTCTACAAACTCGTTCATGGTTTGTGAGAACTTAGCACCTTCTGCTGCTGATACCCATTCTACACGGGTACGCTCTCTTTCAATGCCCAAAAAGTCCAGCATTGAAAACAGAAGCGCCATTCTTCTTCTTGTATAGTAGTTACCGGAGGTGTAGTGACAATCTCCGGGGTGACAACCGCACAGGATAACCCCATCAGCACCCTTTTGGAATGCACGGAGAATAAACATGGGGTTTACACGGCAAGAGCACGGAACACGGATGATTTTAACATCCGCCGGATAGGAAAGGCGGTTGTTGCCGGCAAGGTCTGCACCGGCGTAAGAACACCAGTTACAGCAGAAAGCAACGATTTTTGGCTTAAATTCACTCATCGACATATTGCATCCACCTCCGCTAAGATTTGGGCATTTTTAAAGCCCTTTAAGTCCATCGCACCGGACGGACAAGCAACTGTACAAGCACCACAGCCCTGACAAACCGCTTCGTTAACCTGAGCCACACGGCGAACCTTGGTGGTTCTGTCAGGCATGCGGAATTCTTTGTCAATGTAGCTGATAGCGCCGTAAGGACAAACGCGTTCACAAGAGGAACAGCCGTTACACATCATTTCATCAGAACCTGCAACACAGGGGTTACCCATCAGCTTATCTTTACATAAAAGACCGATAACCTTAGATGCTGCCGCACCTGCCTGAGAAACAGTTTCAGGAATGTCTTTCGGGCCCTGACAAGCACCGGATAAGAACACACCGGCGGTGGGGCTTTCAACAGGACGCAGCTTAGGATGGGCTTCTGTAAAGAAGTCATTAGTGTCCATACTTGCAGTAAGCATTGTAGCAAGCGGTCTTGCAGACTGATCCGGCTCAATCGCTGCTGCTAAAACAACTAAGTCTGCATCAATGTTAATCTGTTTGTTTTCAATCAGGTCAGAGGCTCTTACCTTCAGCTTATCGCCCTCAGGCAGAATCTTACCAACCATACCCTTAATGTAGTGCACGCCATATTCTTCAACGGCACGTCTGTAAAACTCGTCAAAGTTTTTGCCCGGTGTTCTCACGTCAATGTAGAACACATACACATCGGTATCGGGATATTTGTCACGGGTGAGCATTGCGTGTTTTGCAGTGTACATACAGCAAATCTTGGAGCAATATTCCTTACCCTTTTCGTTGCAGGAATCACATCTTGAACCTACGCACTGAACAAACACTATGGTTTCGGGGTGTTTGCCGTCAGAAGGACGAAGCAGCTTGCCGGCAGTAGGACCTGCCGCATTGGTCAGACGCTCAAACTCTAAAGAAGTGATAACGTCTTTTGACTGATTGTAAGCAAACTCATCAAATTTATCCATGCTAATGGGGTTAAAGCCTGTTGCAACAACAATTGCACCGTACTTTTCTTCCACGATTTCATCCTGCTGCTTATAGTCAATCGCACCTGCGGTACAAACCTTGGCACAAACACCACATTTGCCGTTTTTCAGCATATTGCAGTAATCTGCCTCAATGGTTGCAACCTTAGGAACAGCCTGTGCAAAGGGAATGTAAATGGCACGCTTCATATCCATGCCCAGGTTAAAGTCGTTGGGCACTTTCTTCTGCGGGCATTTTTCAGTACACAGACCGCAACCGGTACATTTTGTTTCATCAACGTACCGAGCTTTTTTCTTAATTTTTACATCAAAATTACCAACGAAGCCGGAAACTGCCTCCACCTCGCTGTAAGAGAAAATTCTGATTTTATCGTTCTGAGCAACATCCACCATTTTCGGGGTTAAGATACAAGCAGCACAGTCCAGGGTCGGGAATGTTTTGTCAATCTGCGCCATTTTACCACCGATGGTAGGCTTTTTCTCAACAATGTCAACCGGGAAGCCGGCATCGGCAATGTCAAGAGCGGTCTGAATACCCGCAATACCGCCACCGATAACCAAGGCGCGCTTGGTAACAGGGCTTTCGCCGGGGGTAAGGGGCGCATTTAGGTTCACCTTTGCAATTGCGGCTCTACCTAAAATGATTGCCTTTTCAGTACCGATTTCCATATCTTTATGCACCCATGAGCACTGCTCACGAATGTTTGCAATTTCAACCATATAGGGGTTGATGCCGGCAGACTCAGCAGTTTTTCTGAAAGTTGCCTCGTGCATACGGGGAGAACAAGAGCAAACAACCACGCCGGTGAGCTTATGCTCGCGGATGGCGTCTTTAATCATATCTTGTCCCGCCTGAGAACACATATATTGATAGTTTGTGGAGAAGACTACACCCGGTTCAGTTTTTAACGCTTCCGCTACCTGGACAACGTCAACTGTGCCGGCGATGTTACTTCCGCACCAACAAACAAATACACCGATTCTTTGCATTTTGTCTTCTCCTTTCTTACTTACTATACTTACGCATTGCGCTGACAATGGCCTGCTGCGGCAGGTTTTCATCTAACAATTCGGGAATGGCATCGCTCTTTAAGTGGTTTTTGCCCTGCTGGCGCACGGTCATAAGGCGAACTGCCTCAATGATTTTCGCCGGCTCTACCCCTCTGGGACAACGCTCAACACAGGCAAAGCAGGAAAGACATTTATACAGCGAGTCTGACTGCATGAGCGGCTCAATGTCACCGCTTTCCACCATGTATACAAACTGATGGGGATGATATTCCATCTCGTTATATGAAGGGCAGGTGCCGGAGCATTTGCCACATTTCATACATTTTTTCGGGTTTACACCGCTGATGTGAATGATTTCGTCACGGATTGCTTTTTTGTTTATTTTGCGCCCTCCTTAATTCCCAATGCTTCAGCCAAGAGTTCTGTTACATACACAACGGGAATAGACTGATCATGTTTTTCTAAGTTATATTTACATAAGGGGCAAGCGGTTACAATCATATCCGCACCCATTTTCTTAGCGTTTTCTGTGATGGCTGTGCTCTTTTTCTCAGCGCTTTTAGCGTCATCTAACACAACATAGCCGCCGCAGCACTCGTTTCTGTAAGGGGAAACTACAGGAGTCGCGCCCATTGCTTCAACGAGCTCTTCCATAATGCTGGGGTTTTCGCTATCGTCCAGCTGCATAACCTTGCCGGGGCGAAGAAGCAGGCAACCATAGTATGCCGCAATCTTCTTATCCTTTAGGCTATCTGTCACCTTTTCACGGATTGCATCAAAGCCAATTTCATCACGCAGAAGCTCTAAAAAGTGAATCACTTCAGCTTCACCCTCGTAGGGTACATCCTGCTGCATGTAGTTATTAGCTCTTAAAGCAAAATCAGCGTCGTTTTTAATCTGATAATTTGTCTGCTTAATTACGTTGTGGCAAGCAGAACAAACCGTCAAAAGCTTCTGACCCTTGTCACGAGCCTCAGAAAGGGCGCGGACAGAGGAAAGCTTTGTGGCAATTTCATCACCCGCGGTGGTGAAAACACCGCCGCAGCATTGCCAGTTTTCTATTTCTTCCACTTCTACACCTAAAACCTGGGCGCATTTTCTTAAATAAAAATCTAAGTCTTTTGCTTTGGTTTTAAGGGTACAACCGGGATAATACGAAACTTTCATGTTTCTTCTCCTTTCGCACAATTAAACCATTTGTTCGGGGTGGAACACCTCGTCAAATTTTTCTTCTGTTAAAAAGCCTAAGGCAACACAAGCTTCTTTTAAAGAAATGTTGTCTTTAAAAGCTTTTTTTGCAGTTTTAGCTGCATTTTCATAACCAATGTAGGGGTTAAGTGCTGTAACAAGCATTAAAGAATTGTGCAGGTTATGATGCATTTTTTCTTTGTTAGCACGGATTCCAACAGCACAGTTTTTATTAAAGGATACGATAGCTTCTGCCAAAAGACGAGCAGACTGCAGGAAGTTATACATGCAAACCGGCATAAATACGCTAAGCTCAAAGTTACCCTGAGATGCCGCCATACCCACAGCCACATCGTTACCCATAACCTGAACGCAAACCATGGTTACCGCTTCACACTGGGTGGGGTTAACCTTGCCGGGCATGATGGATGAACCAGGTTCGTTTTCGGGAATGAAAATTTCACCCAGACCATCACGGGGGCCACTTGCCAGCCAACGAATGTCGTTGGCAATTTTCATCATGTCAGCCGCCAGCGCTTTAATCGCACCGTGTGCAAACACAAGTTCATCTTTAGATGTTAAAGCATGGAACTTGTTGCCGGCTGTTACAAACTGTTTGCCGGTGATTTCTGAAACCTTTTCAGCAACTAAGGTATCAAAACCCTTGGGCGCATTAAGACCTGTGCCAACTGCTGTGCCGCCCAGTGCAAGCTCAGCTAAGGGTTTAACAGCAAGCTTTAAGAGCTCAACATCACGCTCAAGACTTGTTCTCCATCCGCTGATTTCCTGAGAGAAAGTGATGGGGGTTGCATCCTGCAGATGGGTTCTGCCGCTTTTTACAATACCCTCGTTCTCTTTTTCAAGACGCAGGAATGTGTCAATCAGTTCCATAGCTGCCGGAATCAGTTTATCTTCAATGGCAACTACAGCAGAAATGTGCATAGCGGTGGGGAACGTGTCGTTTGAGGACTGGCTCATGTTTACATCATCATTGGGATGCAGCAACTTTTCCCCTGCAATCTGGTTACCGCGGTTTGCAATAACCTCGTTGGCATTCATGTTAGACTGAGTGCCGGACCCTGTCTGCCACACAACCAGCGGGAAGTGTTCATTCAGTGCACCGGACATAACCTCATCACAAGCCTGGCTGATAGCAGCAAGCTTTTTATCTGTCATTTTTTCCGGCTTTAAGCTATTGTTTGCCATTGCCGCTGCTTTCTTTAACACACCGAAAGCATAGGTTATTTCACGGGGCATGGTTTCAATATCCACACCAATTTCAAAATTTTCATGGCTTCTCTGGGTCTGTGCCGCCCATAGCTTATCTGCAGGGACTTTAACCTCACCCATGGAGTCATGCTCAACACGGTATTCCATCATTACATATCCTCACAATCTACAATTTTTACGGTAATTTTAATTAGATATCCAGCTGACGAATCAGGTTCTTTAAGGTATCTGCACTGTTATGCAGAGACTTGATTTCAGAATCATTTAAAGGCAGAAGCATTTTGCCTCTTGCACCCTTGTTATCAATGATGTTTAAAAGACTCAGGCAAACATCATTCAGGCCATATTCGCCATGAAGCATGGTAGAAACGGTCATAGTTGTGCTGATGCCACCCAAAATACACTTACAAATATGGCAAACAGATACAGAAACTGCATAGAAAGTTGCGCCCTTTCTCTCAATAACTCTGCCGCCGGATTTCTTAACGTAATTTTCTACTTCCTCGTAATCAATCTCAGGCCATTTTACGCTGGAATCATAAGCACCAGACAGAAGTGATGCATTACCCTCAGTAATGGGAATGTTAGAAATGTTTGCAATAGACCAGGGAACAAAGGAAGAATCGCCATGTTCACCCAAAACGTATGCATGAACGTTCTGCTGGTTGATTGCATAGTATTCAGACAATCTTGCACGCAGACGGGAAGTATCCAAGATAGTACCGGAGCCGATGATCTGGTTCTCGGGCAGACCGGAACGCTTGAAGAATGTATAAGTTAAAATGTCAACCGGGTTGCTGACAATTAAATATACTGCATTCGGTGCATAGCGTACGATTTCGGGAATAATTTTCTTGGTAATATCAACATTGGTCTGTGCAAGGTCTAATCTTGACTGACCGGGTTTTCTTGCAATACCGGATGTAATGATAACGATGTTAGAATCAACAGCATCCTGATAAGAGCCGGCATAAATAGTTGCAGAAGAACAGAAAGGTGTTCCCTGACGGATATCCAGCGCTTCACCCAATGCTTTTTCCTGGTTGATGTCAATCATAACGATTTCAGATGCAAGACCCATAATTGTCAGGGTATACGCGATTGTTGAACCTACGCTACCGGTTCCGATAATTGTGATTTTGTTCATACTTTTCTTCCTTTCACATGTAACTTTTTCAATAAAGTCGGATCGTAGCCAT
>JAZSJR010000064.1:0-8397 GCA_045534415.1 Clostridia bacterium | reverse complement strand
TCTTGAGTGTGATATTTACATGGGCTCTGTTGACATCAAAAAGCAGGCTCCCAATGTTGCAAGAATGAAAATTTTAGGTGCAAATGTTGTGGAAGTTACCCATGGTCTTGCCACCTTAAAAGAAGCAGTTGATGCCGCATTTGAAGCCTATGCCAAAGAATACAAAGATGCTATCTATTGCATCGGCTCAGTCCTTGGTCCCCATCCCTTCCCCATGATGGTGCGTGACTTTCAAAGCATTGTAGGCATTGAAGCAAGAGAACAATTTACAGAAATGACAGGCGAACTGCCTGATTCAATTGTTGCCTGCGTAGGCGGCGGTTCTAATGCAGCAGGCTTTTTTGCAGGCTTCTTAAATGACCCTGTTGATATTTATGGCATTGAGCCTTTAGGTCGCGGGGAAAAGCTGGGTGACCACGCCGCAAGCTTAAAATATGGTACAGAGGGTATTATGCATGGTTTCAACAGCATTATGCTGAAAGATGAAAACGGCGAGCCTGCTCCCGTTTATTCCGTAGCCAGTGGTCTTGATTACCCCTCCTCCGGTCCGGAGCATGCTTTTCTACAGGAGCTTGGCAGAGTGAAATATGATGTAGTGAATGATGAAGATACCATTGATGCATTCTTCCGTCTGTCCCGTACAGAGGGCATTATTCCGGCCATCGAAAGCGCTCACGCAGTTGCTTTTGCAATTCGCCTGGCACAGCAGATGAAACATGGTTCTATACTTGTCAATCTCTCAGGTCGTGGCGATAAGGATATGGATTATATCATTGAAAACTACGGCATCAGATAGGATGTAGCAAATTAAGCAGAGCGTGCAAAACACAAAGATTTGCGTCCACCTTAACAACGGAAAGTATATGCGCACATACAAAAAAAGGAATCCTAGGTATTGGATTCCTTTTTCTTTTGCCAAACAGACATAAAAAAAGCTGTGACTTTGGTCACAGCTTTTTAACATGATTAAGTAAATCTTACAGGCTAGCTTTTGCTTTTTCAACTAAAGCTGCAAAAGCTGCTTTGTCGCTTACTGCGATTTCAGCCAGCATTTTTCTGTTCATTTCGATGCCAGCTTTCTTTAAACCGTTCATGAAAGTAGAATAGTTCATGCCGTTCATCTTTGCCTGTGCGCTGATTCTAGCGATCCACAGACGACGGAAATCACGTTTCTTCTGCTTTCTGCCAACGTAAGCGTAAGATAAGGATTTCATAACGGCCTGCTTAGCTGTTCTGAACAGCTTGCTCTTACCGCCTCTGTAGCCCTTTGCCAGTTTTAAGACACGTTTATGTCTTTTGCGTGTATTTAAAGCGCCTTTAACTCTTGCCATTTTTTATACCTCCTGAATTTTCTCTCAATCGTAGTTGCTTATTTGTAAGGGATCAGTTTCTTGATTACCTTAGCGTTTGCATCACAAGCATAGGCGCCTTTTCTTAAGAGACGCTTTCTCTTTGTAGATTTCTTGGTCAAAATGTGGCTCTTGAAAGCATGTTTCATTTTGATCTTACCGTTCTTGGTCACCTTAAAACGTTTTGCTGAAGCCCTATGTGTTTTAATCTTAGGCATAATTTGGTACTCCTTCCACTCTGTAAATAATTAATAATGTACGTTCCTTAATCTTTTTTTGTTGTAGGTGAAATGATCAGGTTCATGCTTCTGCCCTCAAGTTTCGGCGGCTTATCTGATGAGCCGAACTCTGAAAGGGTATCACGGAAGCGTTCTAAGATTTTCGTACCCAGTGCAGCGTGGTGGATTTCTCTGCCACGGAACCGGATAGAAACCTTAACCTTATCTCCATCCTGCAAAAACTTTCTGGCATGATTAATCTTCGTATCAAAATCATGATCATCAATGGAGGGGGAAAGTCTGATTTCCTTCACATTCATGGTCTTTTGATTTTTCTTTGCTTCCTTGTCGCGTTTTGCCAGTTCAAATTTGTATTTGCCATAATCCATGACCTTACAAACCGGCGGCTCAGCCTTGGGCGCAATCAAAACCAAGTCAAGATTTTTCTGATACGCAAGATCTAATGCGTCTGCCGTCTGCATAATGCCCAACTGTTCACCGTCAGAACCGATTACGCGGACCTGGCCAACTCTGATCTCTTCATTAATCTTTGTTTCCTGCTTACTAATTGTTAAAGCACCTCCATCAAAGTTTGCACATTTTCGCCCTACAGGACAAAAAAATACGGACAGGCAAACCTATCCGTAAATATACTCATAAAAAAGCATATTGACCATTTAGGCTTTGCCTGATGGTGGAAAACTAATGTTTCCGCTTACTAAATACTTTAATAGTATAACACCTGATTTTGTTTTTGTCAAGCATTATTTTCAAGAAAAACAATATTTTTCAATTGCAGCCGCTGCCCCATCTTCATCATTTGACAGTGTGATAACATCAGCAGCCGCTTTGGCTTCCGGCACGGCGTTCTCCATTGCAACGCCCAGCCCTGCCCATAAAAGCATAGTTGCATCATTAGCGCCATCACCTAAAGTCATAACCTCAGTGGCGTCAATCCCCAGTTGTTTCGTCAGTGCAGCTATGCCTGTGGCTTTGTGAACTGTTTTGTCGCTCAGCTCCAAATTGTTGCGAAAAGCCGCCGTATAGGCAAAGTCCGGATGATGTAAAAACAGCTCCTGCCGATTCTCTTTATCTTGTACATCTTTAAAAATAATATGCAGTTTTTCTCCGGCGCCCTTTTTACGGATGGTTTCATACAAATCCGGCACCACCTGTCTGGTGGCTTTAAACATAGGAAGCTGGTCAGGCAGCATGCCTAAAGATTCCATATTGTCATAGCTGTATAGGTTTGTATACACCCCATCGCAATAGACCTCGGTATAAAGACCCATATCTATAGCCAGCTTAATTTTTTCAAGCAGTGGTTCTTGGGGCGGAACTTGCTTGTAGACAATCCTGTTATGCTTAATATCCCACACCACTGAGCCATTAACAGTTACAGCATAATCAGGGGCGATAATCTTTAATAAATCCTCCATCTCAAAAACACCCCTGCCGGTGGCAGGCACTAATATAATACCCCTGCGCCTCGCCTCTTTTAAAACAGAAAGCGTCCTTTCAGAGAGTGCCCCGCCGGTTCGCAAAAGGGTATAATCAAGGTCAAAGGCTATCAATCGAATACTCATTTGCTTCTCCTTTTAATCCCTGCTTAAAATCGCCATCAGAACGCCGGACTCCACTGTGATTTTGGCAACATCTGCCGTAAACTCATTGCTGACGCCGTAAGGGTTTCCCCAATCCATATTCCGCCCGGTCAAGGGATAATAAACCCCATCAGCACAAATACCTGCTGCCGGTGTCACAGGAAGCAGAGAAAGCTTATACCCCTCTTTCCGGGGTATAATGGCTGTATCTTGAAACATAAACATTTCGTTGTGTTCATCTACAGTGCGTATGGTAATGCCCTGCAAAAGACCCATATAGACCAAAGAAATTGCCGCAAGGCTATGGTCTAATCGAGTGCCACGGACGCCAAATAATAAAATTTCGGTTGCACCATTTTGGATGGCATAGTCTATGCAGGCGTGCAGGTCCGTCTTATCCTTTTCCACAGGCAAGCGGGTCACAGGTACCCCTGCCGGCACACCACAAACATCGCTGGAGTCAAAATCGCCGATAATGATATCCGGCACAATGCCCAACCGATTACAATGTAAATAGCCGCTATCGGCACAAACCACCAGGTCTGCCTCTCCGAAAAACGGCTTGTAAAAAGCGGGATCGGAAAGACTTCCGCCCGCTATTACAATCGCTTTCATAGTTCTGCCTCCGCTTTAGAACTTTGCTTTAAAATCGCGAACTGCCTGTGCAGGATCTTCACTACCAAAAACAGCACTGCCTGCAACGATAACATTTGCACCTGCCGCAATGGGAGATTCCACATTAGAAAGGTAAATGCCGCCATCAACCTGAATATCAAAATCAGGGCCCAGCAGCTTTCTTGCCTCACGGATTTTCGGTTCAACATCACTGATGTAGCTCTGACCACCAAAGCCTGCATACACTGTCATTAAGAGCAGCATATCAATCTTATCAAAATAAGGAACAGCACGTGAGAGGTCAGCATCGGGATTCAGTGCAAGACCTGCTTTTTTACCCAAAGCGTGAATCTGATCTAAGGTTTCACCAATGTTGCTGTCACATTCAACGTGAATGGTAATGATGTCAGCCCCTGCTTTAGCAAAGGACTCAACATATTTGTGCGGCTCACTGATCATTAAATGAGCATCAAAAACCATATTGCTATGCTTGCGAAGACCGTTTAAAACAGTTGTACCAAAGGAAAGATTGGGTACTAAATGACCATCCATAACATCTAAATGGAGATATTCTGCCCCTGCTTTTTCAATGGCGCTTACCTCTTCGCTAAGCTTTGAAAAATCTGCCGCAAGAAGCGACGGTGCTAATTTAATTGACATAATAATCATAACCTTTCTTTACTTTATTTCCCAGGGTTTAATTTGTTTTAACTCCTGATATAATGCTTGATAACTTTCATAGCGCTCCGGGGCAATTTTGCCTGTTTTAAGCGCCTCTTTCACTGCGCATCCGGGTTCGGCTATATGAGCACACCCCACAAAGCGGCAGGGTTCTTCCACCCGGGCAATCTCCGGAAAGAACTTTTCCAGTTCTGCTACCGTGATGCCCTCTGAAGCATAGGATGAAAAACCGGGGGTATCAAACACATAGCCACCAAAGGGTAGTTCTAAAAGCTCTGTGTGGCGGGTGGTGTGTCTGCCCCGTCTGGTTTTATCACTGACAGACCCAGTTTCTAAAGAAAACTCTGCCGAAAGCCTGTTTAAAAGACTGGACTTCCCCACGCCGGAGTTCCCGGCAAGAGCGGTTATTTTATCTTTTAAAACGGCTTTCAGTGCCTCTAGCCCCGTATTATCTTTTGCGCTGGTCATAATAACGGTATAACCCGTTGTTTCATACACTTTTCTGAGCATTTCGGCACGGTCTTCATCCAAATCCTTTTTATTGATGCAAATCACCGGTATAACGCCTGCAGCCTCCGCCGTAACCGTTAACTGGTCTGCCATTAAAAGGCTTGACTCAGGATTTTTGACCGAAATGGTTACAACCAACTGGTCAATATTGGCAACCGGGGGACGAATAAAGGAATTTTTACGGGGCAGAATTTCATCCACACTGCCCTTTTCCGGATTTTCTGCCGTCCGGCTGATTTGTACCAAATCACCAACCATGGGCGATTCGCCCTCTTTGCGAAAACGGCCTCTGGCACGGCACTCAATTAACCCCTCCACCGTTTTCACATAATAAAAACCGCCGATGCCTTTTATAATTGTTCCTGTTAACATAGACTTATCTTGCATTGGGTGACACAATGGTAACACCACCGCCCGAGGGCTTATTCGGTGTCTGTGGCTCCTGTGTTTGTGCAGGTGTCTGAGTTTGGGTTGGATTTTGCTGCGGTGTTTGTGTCGGTTCATCAGAGGGCTCTGCCTCAGGACCGGATGAAACCTTTAAATCAATGGTAGTTTCTTCTACTGTTTTTACACCGGCAGGAATCGACTGACCAATAACCGTTCCCTTTTTCTTCGAGCTGCTTGATTCTACAATTTTGCCAACAATTAGGCCCGCATCTTCAATGGCAAGCTTTGCTTCTTCTAACGTCATACCGGTTAATTTGGGAATTTCGATAGTACCCATGCTGACATAAAGAGTTACAGAGGTTGCCTCATCAATGTAGGTCTGAGCTTCAGGCACCTGTCGCACCACATAACCCTTAGGAACTGTGGCACTGGGTTCCTCAACAAATGTAAAGGCTAAATTTTTAGACCGTAAAATATTTTCTGCATCAATATCCTTATAATTGCGAAGATCAGGCATGGGGAACTCACCTGCACCAAGGCTGATAACAACCTTAATCTCGCCATCTTCCTTTATCTTTTTACCAGCCTCGGGGGTTTGTGAAATAATTAGGTTCTTTAAAACAGAATCATTTTCCTCTTCCCGCTCTATCACAACCTTAATCTCGCTGTTTTCAAGAATTTTCTCGGCTTCTTCAATGGTTTTTTTCGTCAAATCAGGCACTTCAATCTTTGAACCACCAAGATTTTTTGCCAAATAGTTACCGCCAAAGAAAAGACCAAACACAAGCACAAGACCTGCCAAAATACCCAAAACAATCGGCAGAACATCTTTCTTTTTACTGCCGCCCTGTCGTGCGATAAATAATTCTTCCGGCATTTCAGCCTCCGGCTTTTTCGCAGCAGTTTTCCCTGCAGGAACATCCTTGACAATGGGTGTCATGGTGGTCGCGCCGGATTCTAAATCACTGTAATCAACAGCGCCGCCCATATAAACCTTCTTCAGGTCAACCATCATCTGTACAACAGAATCATACCGCAGAGATTGTTCCTTGCGCATAGCTCTGTCAATCACATTTTCCAATGACTTCGGCACTTCCGGATTCAGCACGCTGGGAGCTTCCGCATCCTTTTCAATATGCTGCATTGCAATGGCAATGGCAGAATCACCCTGAAACGGCAGCTTACCGGTAACCATTTCATACAAAACAACACCCAAGGAATAAATGTCGGTTTTATAATCCATATAACCGCCACGAGCCTGTTCAGGAGAGAAATAATGAACACTGCCCATGGTGGCATTACCTGTAGTAATGGTGCTTGAACTCATCACCTTGGCAATACCGAAATCTGTAATTTTGAGTGTTCCCTCACGGGTAATTAAAATGTTGTGAGGCTTAATGTCTTTATGAATAATGCCTTTTTTGTGAGCGTGGTCTAAACCGGAGCAAATCTGACCGGCATAGTCAACCGCTTCACGCCAGGGGATAACACCCTTTGCTTCAATATATTGCTTTAAGGTCACACCCTCAACATATTCCATAACAATATAGTCAAGGTCATCCTCCTGACCAACATCGTAGATGGATACAATGTTAGGATGTGAAAGACTGCCGGCAGATTGTGCCTCAGCTTTAAAACGAGCTAAAAACTCTTTATCTTCCCGAAATTCAGGGCGCAAAACCTTAAGTGCAACATAACGGTTTAAAATCATGCATTTTGCTTTATAAACAATTGCCATACCGCCTGTTCCAATGGTTTCAACTATTTCATATCGGTTTCCGATTAATGTTCCATTCATCATACAAAATCACAATCCTTTCAGTTCATTCCTTATTCTTTTGTTAAAAGAACGGCTGTAATGTTATCAAAGCCGCCCTTTTCGTTGGCCATCAAAACCATGTTTTCTGCCAACTCATTAGGGGAACTGCCTTGTTTTTCCGTTAAGATGTGCACAAGTTCAGAATCGGAAAGCATCGTGTTTAAACCATCACTGCACAAAAGCACTGCATCACCGGGGAGAACACCGAATTCATATAAATCAATCTCCACGCCTGAATCCGTTCCAAGAGCACGGGTAATCACATTTCTGTGGGGATGATGCGCCGCTTCTTCCGGTGTAATTTGCCCGCTTTTCACAAGCTCGTTTACCAGTGAATGATCTGTTGTAATCTGGTGGAGCTGACCGCCACGCAGCATATACGCACGGGAATCGCCTACGTGCGCCACTAAAGCTTGTGAGCCATAAATCAGGCAAATGGTCACCGTTGTACCCATGCCGCTGCAAGCCGGGTCTTCCACGCTTTTTTGATAAATAAATCTATTTGCTTTTTTGACTGCTGTAACAAGCATGTCTTTTAAATCTGCCAGGGTCATATCGCCAAAACAACTCTGGTTCACTGCATCGCGAATCTGATGAATTGCCATGGTGCTGGCAACCTCACCCGCCTGATGACCACCCATACCATCAGCCACAACAGCATACATGGCATCACACTCCGGACTATAATCCGATATGTAGTAACCGTCCTCATTGATTGGGCGGGTACGTCCTAAATCCGTACATCCTCCCCATTTTAACATGGTATCACCTCAAATCTACTATCATACACTTTTTCCGTTTTTCACTTCATGCTTAAGCTGACCGCAGGCAGCACTGATATCTGCCCCCAGTTCACGCCTGATTGTGGCAGAAATGCCACGGTCTGTCAAATATTCCACAAACCGTTTCACCGCATCCTTGCCACTTTTATGAAAGCCCTCCCGGGCATTGTTAATCGGAATCACGTTCACATGGTATAAAAGTCCCTCAAAGAGCCGCATCAGCTCTTTGGCGTGTTCCGGACTATCATTAGCGCCTTTATTTAAGGCATATTCCACCGTAATACGTCTGCCGGTTTGCCCCTGATAAGCCGCGAGCGCCTTGACAAGCTGGGCCAGAGGATATTTTTTATTCACAGGCATCATAGCACTGCGTTCATCATCAAAAGGTGAATGAACCGAAACCGCCAGATTGATTGGCAGCTTTTTTTCACC
>JAZSJR010000055.1:0-10038 GCA_045534415.1 Clostridia bacterium | reverse complement strand
GTTCTGGCTGTTGTTCTGGTTATTGTTCTGATTGTTGTTTTTGTTATTCATTTTGGTTCCTCCTGAAATTTTGTTTTAATAGGGTATGTGCTGTAACTTATTATGCGCAAAAATTCAGGGGATATTCATTTTTAAAATTATTTTTGAATCATAACACGTTTGCCAATCCATTCCCAGCTATACTTAATGCCAAAGATTTTTACCGGGAGCATAACAAGAGCTGTTACAATGCGACCAGACAGAATTACCCAAACCGGATTTTTATATAAAATATGTAACCAAAGAGTAGAAAGCCCCAGGTCAATGGTCAGTGTTTGCAAAAGCAGACAGGGAATGATGTGCTTTAAATTTTTTTCTTTTTTATATAAGAAAAAACCATAAGTGAAAGCATATAGCGCTTCGTTAATGCCAAAACCGGGAAAATAAGGCCCTTTTGGAAAAATCATCATACCTAAAAAATCTGCCACAAATCCGAAAACAGCACCAATCCACGGCCCAAAGAGCATAGCACAAAGCGCGGTTGGAACAAAGCTGAAACTGATTCTGAAAATTTGCGTTTCAATGGCAATAAATCTTGTAACCACAATGTGAAGGGCAAGAAGCAGCGCCACTGTCGCTATTTTCTTTGTTGAAAAGATTGATTTTTGCATAAAAAATAACACGTCCTTTAACTGGCAATTCGCCACAAAAAAGGAGGTGCTTCATTCTTTTTCGTGGCAGCGGAATGCAGTTATGATACCGCAAACATACAAGGTATGTTTTTCGTACAGCGGCAACTTCCCGTCCGGCTGTCACTTAACGCATCAAAACCTACTCTGCCAAATATTAAAATTTTTCTACACTCAGTATAATACAAAAAAACATCTTTGTCTATACATTTTTTTATTTTTCTGCATAAAACACGGCAAAAACATCAAAAAATATAGGAAAAAAGTAAAGGTGAAACGATGATGATAGAGAAAAGAGCGGGAAAACAAACAATATTTTTTAAAAATCCACCAGTCATTTTGGGAACCGGTACCGTTGCCGGGAAAAAAGAGTCAGAGGGACCAATTGGGGCGTGCTTTGATGTTATTGCAGAAGATAACGTTTTGGGCGAGAAAACCTGGGAAAAAGCTGAGAGTGCCTTTGCAAAACGTGCGGCTGCAGAGGCTTTTAAAAACAGCAATATTTCACCTGATAAAATTCACTATCTGTTTGGTGGAGATTTGTTAAATCAATGCACGGGTACAAGTTATGGCATCCGTGATTTTGGCATTCCCTTTATGGGACTTTATGGCGCTTGCTCGACTATGGCGTTGGGTCTTTCGGTTGCTTCGTGTTATTTAGATGGCGGTTTTGCGGAATATTGTGCCGCCATTACCTCAAGCCATTTTTGTTCAGCCGAAAAGCAGTTTCGCTTTCCGCTAGAGTATGGTGGTCAGCGCCCGCCCAGTGCCCAATGGACGGTGACGGGTTCTGCGTGTGCCATCCTAGGAAAAACAGGTGATGGACCAAAAGTAGAATGTGTTACAAACGGAAAAATAGTAGATATGGGCATTACCGATGCCAATAACATGGGTGCGGCGATGGCACCTGCAGCGGTTGATACACTGTTTGCGCATTTTCAGGATACAGGTCGAAAACCTGAGGACTATGATGTGATTGTCAGTGGTGACCTTGGTCTTGTAGGTAAAGAGGTTGTGATTGATTTATTAAAGGAAAAAGGGTATGACCTAAGTAAAAATTACAACGATTGTGGACTGATAATTTTTGACCGTGACAAGCAGGATACCCACGCCGGTGGTAGCGGCTGTGCTTGTGCAGGCCTTACGTTTTGCGGTCATTTTTATAGGCTTTTAATCGAGAAGAAAATCAACAGTATTTTGTTTATGGCAACCGGTGCATTGCAAAGCACACTCAGTGTTCAGCAAGGGGAAAGCATGCCCGGTGTGGCACACGCAATCAGCATTCGCAATGACATTTAGTGGTTGTTCTTTAAAACGGCGGCAATAGCCCGGCCTATGTTTTTGCCGGAAAGCTCAGCTTCTTTAAAGGTATTAACCCCGGTACCCACCTCAATAATCATCGACCCCTTTGTTGCGTGTTGATTGAAACGTTCTGTTCGAATGTTAATGGATCGACAAAGCCTGGGCTCTATGCTTTGTATTTTTGTTTGGATTTGTGCCGAAAAAGCAAGATTGTGCCGCCATTCGGGATGATATAAATCCATAGAATCAGTTCCCATAACAAACATAATTTGTGCGGCTTTTTCTCCGGTTTTTGTTGTGGTGGTGGGTTTTATAAGAGTGCCGTCATCACGTTTGATATAATCTCGGTGAATGTCCAGCACGATTTCTATGGTGGGGTGAGCGGCAATATTTTTTTCAATGAGCGACAGAGCTTTTTTGTAGGATTGATTGTATGATGGGTTGTCGTTTTGCGTTGTATCATGAATAACGCCGATGCCGGCTTTTTCAAGCTCTGTTTTAATAGCTTTTCCCACACCTACTACGTTATATGCCGGGTCTTCGCTTCTTGCGTTAGGACTTTCTGCATAAGCCTCTGAAGTGTGGGTGTGAATGATAAGCACCTGGGGAGCGCCGGATGGTGAGCTAAAACTAAGAGGTGTTTCCAGTAACGTGTTTTTATCTACCGTAACATTCGGGGTATTAATGAATGTGATGCCGTCTGCAGAAACATCGGTTTCCAGCACATTTCCCATTAACACATCGTTTGTTTGCGTTTTTGGAGTGATGTTTTGCTTGATGATGCCGCCGTATTTGGCGGCATATTTTTTTTGCATAACTTCTGATGCCTTAATGCTTAAAATAGAATCTTCCAAAAGATTATACAGCGAAAAGCGAAAGCTTGTTTTTTGTATTGGTTGAAAGGCGAGCACGGTTTGTGAAAAGCTTTGAATTAATCTCTCTGATGAGATAGTTGGCAGTGAAAAGGATGGCGTCAACATAACAACGCACAAGAATGCAAAAGCACAGATGATGGGATAGAGTATTTGACGGATATTTAAAACGTGACCGCTAAAGCGTTTTCTTCTTCTCATAAGCTCGTTCGCTCCTTTGTTTTTACTCTAATTTATTCAAAAACATAAAAGATTATGACAAGCAGTGCACTCACAGAAAGACACCAAGCAGACCCTTGACGGATGCTGGGTTTTATAGTACAATATTAAAGAAGGTGATTGCATGAAAAAAGACAGAAAAACAGAGGAAAAATTAACGGAATTGCTTTGCAATGAGCCGTTTTTTTCTAATGTGTATTGCTATGATTGCGTTACCTCTACCAATGACCTTGCCAAAGACCTTGCAAAAAGCGGTGCCGGGGAGGGAACGGTTGTTGTATCGAAAAGCCAAAGCCAGGGGCGTGGGAGAATGGGACGATGCTTTCATTCACCAAATGAAACCGGACTTTATATGAGTCTTATTTTGCGCCCGGGGAGGTATCAGCAAAACGCTGGGTTACTAACAGCCTGCGGGGCTGTGGCGGTTCAACAGGCGATTTTGGATGTGACGGGCGCATCGGTAGATATTAAGTGGGTCAACGATTTATATGCTGGTGGCAAAAAGCTATGTGGCATTTTAGCCGAAGGGCATTTTACTCCATCCGGTGCTTTTGACTATGTTATTTTAGGCATCGGCATTAACCTTTTGCCCCCTGAAGGTGGTTATGCAGAAGACATTGTAAATATTGCCACATCGATTTTCGAGGTTACAGGAAAAGAAGTGGATAGGGCAGAACTTTGTGCATTGGTTTTGCGGCGCTGGTTTTCTTATTATGAAGGTCTGCCCGATGTGGGTTTCTTAGAGCTTTATCGTGCCCATTCCTGCGTGCTCGGTAAAACTGTCAGTTACATAAAAAATGGTGAAACTCACACAGGCATTGCTGTTTCAATTGATGATGCTGCAAGATTGATTGTGGAGCAAAGTGACGGAAACGTGGTCACCCTAGATACAGGTGAAATTTCTTTGCTTCGTCCTGTTTTGTAAAAAAATTATGTCGGTGCTAATGTTTGCTTGCAATCCTTTATAAAATCGTGTAAAATTATAATGAGAGTTTTTGTGTTTGAAAGGAATGAAACTGCGTGAAAGCATATAGAAATTTAATACTGATTATACTTGTTGTTTTGGTTTTGTGTGGCGGCCTTTATGCCGTTACTAAATTTGAACCGAAATCTGAAGATGCAGTGCAAACAGAATTACCGGTAACGGTGACTGTTTATGAAACAGAAAAAGATAACATTGCATCTTTATACATTGTGAATCCGGAAGAAAGCTATACTCTGGTGAAAAAAAGCGGGGTATGGTGTGTTTTGGAGGATGCTTCTGTTGTGCTTGACCAGTCACGTGTTGAAAGCCTATTATATGAATGTGCAAATATTGCAGGCCAAAAGCTTGTGAATGAAAATGCAGAGGATTTATCACAATATGGGCTGGATAATCCTAAGCGCACCGTTACAATTAAACTCAGTGATGGCACAAGCGTAAAGGTTTTAGTTGGCAACGCTGCTTTTGAAAATTCTGTTTCATACCTTATGGTAGAGGGTGAAACCAAAGTTTATACCAAGAGTACATCCGGTTGCAACACGTTAACAGGTATGCTTTCAGCCCTGCTAGATACAGAAATTTACACCATGGACACAGAGAGCATTGGCGGTGTTACCATTCAGCGGAACGGTGGGGAAACCATTGTGCTTGACCGTGTAAAAGTGCAGACAGAGGGCGGGGAGGATGCTTTCCAGTGGACCATGCGGTCACCCATCACAAAAGAAGCCAACACCTACAGAATTGAAGAAGAACTTCTGCCAAACCTGCTTACTCAAAAGGCAGTCAGTGTGGTTGCTATCCCCGAGGCAGGATTTGATTATGGCTTTACAAATCCTCAGGCGGTGTATACCATAGAGTCACTGGATAAGAGTGAAAGTTATACAATAACCGTGGGCAAGCAAGATGGTGAAAACACCTATATTTCTAAAAAAGGTGATAAATCAGTTTATCTTGTAGCAACTGACAAGCTGGATTTTTTAAAGCTCAATTATAATGATTTAATTGATAAACTGATTCATTTGGAAGATATTAAAACTGTTTCTGAGGTTCAGCTTTCCGGTTTAGGTAAAGCATATACGATGACGATTTCTGCTGCTGAAAATGCAACCTATACCATAAACGGCAAAGAGATTAAAGAAGATGCTTTCAAAAAGGTTTATCAGGCAGTTATCGGCTTTACGCTGGATGATTTTGCAAAATCCGGTGGTGGCAAAGATGCAGCATTTACCATCACATATAAAAAGCGCGATGGTAGCCAAAGTGTGGTAAAGTGCCTGAACTATGACGACAGAAATTACCTTGTTACAGTGAACGAAAGCGGCAATCTCTTAATCCGTAAAAAACAGGTTGACAATATGATTAAGACAATTGAAAGCGCAATGGCGCAGTAAAAGGCGGTGCAGTATGACCACATCACAGTTAAAAGAAATTTTAAAATCAAATGTTTTAGTTATGGCAACGGCGGATGGGACAAATCCATCCCTTTTAGAAGACTATGTTCAGGCAGGTGCTAACCTATTATTAGCACCTGCCTTTAGGTGTTTAAATGAGGAAAATGACGCTGTTTTAGAAGCATTTTTTAATGCAGCAGAAGATTGTGCCTTTGTTGCCGGGCAGATTGCAGCACCGGATGAAAGCATTTTGGATGATGAAGCGTATGATGCATATTTCGAATCGGTTTTTCATCAGGCAACCTATCTTGATAAGATGGAAGTTTCTATGATTTTTCTGACAGGCATTCGTGATGCTGTCAGCGCAAAATGTGCCTGGTATGCTATTCGTGAGGCAAGCTCTTTGCCGGTTTGTGTTGGCATAACAGTGGGTGAGGATGATGCGGCAATTAAAGAAGCAGTGTCATTATTGATTACGCTGCAGGCGCTGGATGTTTGTGCTGTTGGCTGCACAGGGATGTATATAGATGATGCCTTAAGTGTGCTTTCTGAACTGCAGGCATTTACAACTGTGCCTCTTTTTGCGCTTGGTGACACAGGCAGCTTCCTGACACCGGAGGAATATAGTGATTATATTCCCTCGTTTGTACATCAAAAAAGTGCAATGCTTGGTCTTTCATCAGGCAGCCCGGCTTTTGTAGCAGCTGCCAGCAAGGGCGTTTGGCAACTGTCGCCCCTACGGCCTGATTTCCCAGTTATTAATGCGGTTTGCTCGAAAAATGAGATTATGTTCCTTGATTTTTCCGGTAAAATTGTTGGGCGGAATAAACAGCTGCTTGAAATTAAAACAGAGAAAGAAGAAGAGATTAAACAGGCGCTTTCTGTGTTTAATCAGCCGGGTGCAACACCGGTTTGCTTTAGCATTAAAGATATTGATTTGCTTGAATATGCAATTTTGCATTATGTAGGCCGTCCAGCCGTGAAATCAGATGAATATGGTGAAATTACGGCAAAAGAACTGGGTGCAATGGTTTTAGAGGCCGATAAAGAAGAAACAAAATAAAAGTGAGGCTTGATTATGTAAACTACTCCTATCACAATAGTAATTGAAGAATTTGCAAAAATGCCGGGCATTGGAAAACGCACGGCAGAGCGGCTTGCGTATCACGTTTTAAAGCTTTCAAAAGAGGAAGTAGATGGCTTTGCTGAGGCTTTAAAAAACGCTAAGGAGAAGATTATTTTCTGTCCTGTTTGCCAGTCTTTGACGGAGCGTGTTCCTTGTGATATCTGTGCGGATAGCCGACGTGACCAAACCGTGATTTGTGTTGTTGAAAAACCAAAAGATGTGGTGAAAATTGAAAAAACCAGAGAATATAAAGGCACCTACCACGTTTTGCATGGGGTTATCTCGCCTATGGATGGCGTGGGTCCTGATGATATTCGTATTAAAGAGCTTCTTGCCCGGCTAACAGAGGGTGATGTAAAAGAAGTGATTATGGCAACCAATCCCAACCTTGAGGGTGAGGCAACGGCTATGTACATTGCTAAGCTTTTGGCACCATTTGGGGTTAAGGTTACAAGACTTGCCCACGGCATTCCTGTTGGCGGTGATTTGGAATTTGCCGATGAGGTAACACTGACACGGGCATTGGAGGACAGTCATGAAATTAACTGACGACATTGAACTCAGAAATGATGAAACTGTTGAAGACTTAGGGGATGGATTTCGCATTATTCAGGGCAGTGATGAGTTTCGCTTTGGAACTGATGCTGTAAAGCTCTCTAACTTTGCAGTGGTACATACAGGTGACAGGGTCATGGATTTATGCACAGGAACCGGCATTGTGCCTGTACTTTTGCATAAAAAACAACCTGCATCTTCAATTATTGGACTAGAAATTCAAGAACAGATGGCAGCTATGGCACAAAGAAGTGTAAAGTTAAACAACTTGACAGATAAAATTGAGATTATACATGGGGACGTGCGTAACATTCGTGAACTCTTTCCTGCAGAAAGCTTTCAGGTTGTTACCTGTAACCCCCCTTATATGAAAAATAACACAGGCAAACAAAACGAGCGTGAAAGTGTGACCATTGCACGGCATGAGCTATTGTGCAATCTTTCTGATTGTGTGGAAGCAGCCAGCTATTTGCTACCCAGCGGCGGTCGATTTTATATGGTTCATCGTCCTGAACGCCTGGCTGATATTCTTTCGGTGATGCGTGCTAAAAACGTTGAACCAAAACGGCTTACGCTGCTTGCTGCAGGAAAAGGAAAAGTGCCCAGGCTGCTTGTTGTTGAAGGTCAAAAAAACAGAAACAGCGGTCTAATTGTGCAGATTGATACAGGAGATGCTATATGACAGAATTAATTCACGAACAAGCTGAAAAAAATGTGCTGAAGCCCGGTACACTGTATTTGGTTGCAACCCCTATAGGGAATCTTGAAGATATGACCTTTCGCGGGGTTAAAACCCTGCGGGACGCAGATTTGATTGCGGCAGAGGATACAAGACGCACCGCGGCACTGTTAAATCATTTAGAAATTAAAACACCCCTTACCAGCTATTTTCAACATAATGAAAAGAGCAAAGGTGAATATCTTTTAGGAAAGCTGAAAGAAGGAATGATTATTGCCTTGGTTTCTGATGCCGGCACGCCGGCTATTTCTGACCCGGGTGAGGATTTGGTGCGGCTTTGCGCTGAAAATGATATTCCGGTTGTGCCTGTACCCGGTGCAACAGCAGCAATTTCTGCCTTGATTACATCCGGTCTTTCAACCGGCAGGTTTTCTTTTGAGGGTTTTTTAAGTGTGAATAAAAAAAGCCGTAGGGAACATTTGCTTTCCATTCAGCATCAGCCGCACACGATGATTTTCTACGAAGCACCTCACAAACTCAGAAGGACGCTTAAGGATTTTTATGAGCTTTTGGGCGACAGAAAGATTGTTCTTGCAAGAGAACTCACAAAGCGATATGAAGAAATCATCAGAACCACGCTATCTGGGGCTGTAGAACTCTACTGCGAGAAAGAGCCTAAGGGAGAATATGTGTTGGTTTTAGAGGGTGCGACGGAAACGCCTCAAGTCGAAGAAGATTTAAATAATTTGTCAATTTTAGAACATATTAATCATTATATGATGCTTGGCATGGACCAAAAGGAAGCACAAAAAGCAGTTGCTTCTGACAGAGGCGTTTCAAAACGAGAGATTTATGCCGAGCTTGTAAAGCAAAAAGAATTGTCTGAATAAAGAAAAGGAATGACGAAATGATGAATCAATACACCGTTTATGAGCTTAAAAAGGGAATTAAGCTGCACCATATAAAAACAGAACAGTTTAAAACTGTTTCTGTCAGCTTGCATTTTCATAGACCACTCAGATATGAAGAAGCAGCCAAAAATGCACTTCTTACCGATGTGATGCGCCGGGGCAATCAAAAACTTAAGGATTCAGCTGCGGTTAGCCGTTATCTGCAGTCTTTGTATGGCGCATCCTTTCACGCTGATGTAAGACGCAAAGGTGAAGACCAGATTATTTCTTATGTGGTCAATACTGTTGCAGATACCTATTTACCCGAGGGTGAAGCTTGTACAATGCAGGCAGTTTCGTTTTTATATGATATGGTTTTGTGCCCTCTGACAGAAAACGGCGTTTTTTTGAAAGATTATGTGGAGCAGGAAAAAGTAAACCTGATTAACGACATTGAAGCGTTAATTAACGATAAGCGCACATATGCGGTGTGGCGTTTGGTGGAAGAAATGTGCAAAAATGAGCCATATAGCATTTATGAGCTGGGCAGGGTGGAAGATGTTCAAAATATCACACCGGAGAGCTTATACAAGCAGTATGAAACAGTTCTTGCTGAAAGCCCTATTGACATTTTTGTTACCGGTGATGCGGATATTGATGCCATCATTGCTTTAACGGAAAAGCGTTTTGCAGATGTTAATCCTAAGGTTACGACCTATCCTGAAACCTCTTTGCATACACCGAAAGAATCTGTGGGCGAACTGACAGAAAGCTATGATGTTTCTCAGGCAAAGCTTTCAATCGGTTTTTATACAGGCATAGCACCTTGTGACCCGCGTTATAGTGCTTTAATGGTTTATAACAGCATTTTTGGAAGCGGTGCTCACTCAAAGCTATTTAACAATGTACGTGAAAAGCTGAGCCTTTGCTATTATGCATCCTCACGTTTAGAGCGTTATAAGGGTATGATGGTTGTTAGCTCAGGCATTGAATACCGCAATAAAGAAAAGGCTGAAGCGGAAATTTTAGCTCAGGTTGAGGCTATGAAGCAAGGGGATATCTCTGACTATGAATTTGATGTTTCGGTTAAGAGCATTGTTAATTCTCTCCAATCTTTAGGTGACTCAGGTGGATATCTGGCTGATTATTATTTAGGTCAGGTAGTCAGTGGCACAAACATCAGCTTAGAAGAACAATGTGAGCTGATTATGAAGGTGACAAAGGCGGATGTTATTGAAATTGCCAAAGATATTAAACCTGAACTTGTGTATGTGATGAAAGGTCATGGTCAGGAGGATGCAAAATGATTCAATTTACAAAGCAGGAAGATGCTTCTTTAAAAGAATGTTTATAT
>JAZSJR010000093.1:0-6071 GCA_045534415.1 Clostridia bacterium | reverse complement strand
CTCTCACAAAATAAATTTGCTAAATTTGCAACTTTTCTATACAACTAAACTTATTAATGTCTTTTTAGGTTTATTTCTAGTCATCGGTTAACCCTTTTTTGAACCACGCGACTATCGCGTGGTTTTCGTTATACAAAAAAGCACTCCATTCTTTGTTGAGTGCTTTTTGATAACTTTACACATTAAATCTGAATAAAACAACATCTCCGTCTTCCATGACATATTCCTTGCCCTCAGACCGAACCAGACCTTTTTCCTTTGCCGCTGTCATGCTGCCGCATTCCATTAAGTCCTTATATGCCACAACCTCGGCACGAATAAAGCCTTTTTCAAAATCGGTATGGATTTTACCGGCTGCCCCCGGTGCTTTTGTACCGCGAGTGATGGTCCAGGCACGAACCTCCGGCTCTCCGGCAGTTAAATAACTGATTAAGCCTAACAGCTTATAGCTCTTTTTCACCAAACGGTCCAGACCGGATTCGGAAATACCCAGTTCCTGCAAAAACTCAACCTTTTCTTCCGGTTCAAGCGCTGAAACATCTTCTTCAATCTTAGCAGAAATCGGCATAACCTCTGAGCCTTCCTGCTCTGCCATTTCTGTCAATTCTTTTACCATTGCATTTTCTTCAATTCCACTGATAAAATCATCTTCAGAAACATTTGCCGCATATAAAACAGGCTTTAAGGTAAGAAGCGGCAAATCTCTTAAAATTTCTGCCTCATCATCAGAGAACTCTCTTGCCCGGGCAGGCTTGCCTGCTTCAAGCAGTTCCTTTAATTCTTCTAACAGATTAAGCTCCTGCTGATATTTCTTTTCGCCGGACTTCATCATCTTCCGGGTTCTGTCAATGCGCTTATCAAGCATTTCAATGTCTGCAAAAATCAGCTCAAGCTGAATGGTTTCAACATCACGCAAGGGGGAAACAGAGCCTTCAACGTGAACAATGTTTGCATCCTCAAAACAACGGACAACGTGAACAATGGCATCTACCTCACGGATGTGAGATAAGAACTTGTTACCAAGACCCTCACCACGGCTTGCACCCTTAACCAAGCCTGCAATGTCAACAAATTCAATCACGGCATGGGTCACCTTTTGGGGATTGTACATTTTTGCCAGTGCATCTAAACGTTCATCCGGCACAGGCACAACACCTACGTTAGGTTCAATGGTACAGAACGGATAGTTTGCCGACTCTGCCCCTGCCTGTGTAATTGCATTAAATAAAGTGGACTTACCAACGTTAGGAAGCCCCACTATACCTAATTTCATAATTTATTACATCTCCTTTATTTTCAGGGGCTTTGAGGGTTTTCAAGAGGTGGTTTACACCATTTCTACACCATTTGTACACCAATTTTACACCACTGTTAGCCCACACGAGTATTAGCATTCATTTCAAACTGCTGTACTGCATTAAAAAGCGACTCATCCGACACGTGAACATATCTGTCCATCGTTGTTTTTATACTTGCGTGTCCGAGTAACTTCTGCAGTATTTTAGGTTGCATCCCTCTCTCAATTGCACGTGTTGCGTATGTATGGCGGAGAGCGTGCATGCAAAACCTTTCAATGTTTCCTTCATCGCAAAGCTTATACAAATGCGTATCATAAGAACTGTTTTTTGCAGGCTCACCGGTACGCCAGTTTATAAAAACCAAATCTCTCATACAAAATGTTTCGGTTTTTCCTGTGCGTCTGTCGATAAACGAAAGCTCCTGAGAAAGTGTTTCGGACTCTTTTCGTTCGTGCTTTCTTGATGCAACTTTTTCAAGAATTTCATACGCCATATTGGTCAGGGGAATGGTTCGATAACTTTGAAGGGTTTTCGGAGGTCCTGCTCGCCAATAACCTTGTTTGTGTCTGTATTCCAAAGTTTTATTGACAGTCAGAGTCCGTTTGTCCCAGTCTATCACATCCCAGGTAAGACCAATCATTTCACCGGTTCTTAGCCCTGTTTCTAAAATCAGTGCATACTGATAATAGTTATGAGACCTCTTTGCGACTTCTATAAATTTTTCCTGCTCATCTACTGTGAGAAATTTAATATCATCTACTGCACGCACAGGCTTTGTATATCGAACACCGTCCATAGGATGCTTTTGAATGAAATCATTCATCAAAGCTGATTTAAACATTGTTCCCATAGCAATATAAGTCTGCCTGATGGTTGAACCCGCATAGCGTTCTTCCATATTATTAAGCACCATTTTGCAGTGAAGAGGTTTGACATCAACAAGATTCAGATTTCCGATAACCGGCTGAATATTATGTTTGAATCTTTCGCTGTAATTTCGCTTTGTGTTAGGTGCCAAATCACCGACAATATGATTAATCCAATATTCAAACCAGTCGTTTACTGTCATGTCAGATGGTGTAAAGGTGTTATGTTTATCTTCATACTTTGCATCATCCAACCAGTTCCGTGCTTCCTGAACGGTTTTAAAATACTTATCCTTGCGTTTGCCGAGCTTATTTACATATCTGGCACAGTATAAGCCGTCTTTTCTCTGGCAAATTCCTTTGCCTATTTCTTTGCCTCTTAGGTTTTTACCCATAAGCTTAACTCCTTTCTCGTTAGAGAAAAAGAGCCAATGCAACATTTCATATTATATCACATTGGCATAAATTTATCAATAGGTATATGCTAAATTGTAAGTTTCTGGCTGATAAATTGTTCAAATTCTCTACGTTTTACTAATTTTTTTGAACCAACATACAACACAAATGGACAATTTGGCATACGAAGCATACTGTCAATTTTGTTAATTCCTATGTTACTATATTCAGCCGCTTCTTTGATGGTTAACGTCATTTTAAGATGTATTGGCACGTTCTGAATTTCAAAAGCCATCTTTCACCACATCCTTTATCTATCAAAAACAGCTTTTTCATCAAACAGATATCCTTTAAATATTACTCCGTCGTGTGTTATGAACAAACCTTGTGAATCCTTCGGGATCTGCTCTGCAGCATTTGTGTTGTCAAGTATAATTTGCGATAGTACATTATCAGCTCTGCCGCAGACTCTGAAATCTATATTGTTTCGTATTTGCCCTGCAAGAATATTTGCATCCGGTCTTTGCGTTGCTAAAATCAGATGAATTCCAAATGCTCTGCCTTGTCGTGCAATTATGGATAGTTTTCCTTCAATTTGTGTTACAAACTCTTTTGCATCTTTTGTAAGTCCGGTTTTGTCAAGAACTTCTGCAACCTCATCACAAGCAAATACAATTCTTTTTATTTGGGGTGCGTTCATTTTGCTGTATTCGCTGATGTTTGCACATCCATATTTTCTGAATGCTTGTTTTCTGTTTTCCAGTTCATTTACAAGGTTTGTCAGAACTTCAAGCAGGGTGTTTTCTTCTGTAATAATATTACATCTTTCGTGCCATACAGGAAGAAAATCAACACCGCCTTTAAAGTCTGCAATAAATACTTCTGCATCTTTTTTCACGCATTGCATAATGAGTAATTTTAGCAGTACACTTTTTCCTGAACCTGTAGAACCGCCAAGCAATATGTGAGGAATTTTTGCCAGGTTAATTTTTGTTTGCCCTGTTCTGCTTTGGCCAAAGATTAATGTAAAATCTTCGTCTGAAAGGTACTTGTCTTTCCAATGAACTACATCTGGAAGGTTTTCATTCCCTGATATAGCTTGCAATACGATTTTATCTCTACTTTTACCATATCGTATATTTTCAACATGCATATTAAGCGCAGTTTCAATATCTTCTTTTTTATCCTCCCAATCTGAAAGAGGAATGCCATTTGGATCAAATTCCATAATCGTTATACTATTTTCTTTGTACCTTTTAAGTAACAATGGCGATTGTCCTGCGTGATTGACAAGCCCTACAATATTTAAACTCTGATTGATTCTCATTGCTCCTTTAGGCGTTCCTAAAAATACAATTAAAACTATAAATCCGCCAATAGATAAAAACGGGAACATCATTCTGAACCCAATATTATTTATTTTCATTCCGATGTCTGATGCATCGTAAGTCCAAGTATAAAGCCAATACTTGAAGATAATTGCAATGAGGATGTATGCAACTACTGCAACCCAAGTCCATCTCTTGCAAAATATGTTTAGGATACCCATTTTAAATCTTAAAAACTGATATTTAAGTCTAACATCTCTTTCTACTTCAAATTTATTTTGAGTGTTCATAGTTCGCACTCCCTTCTATAATCGTTCCGTCTTTTTTATATTCCAAAACTTTGTGTATTCTTCTTAAAAATGCATTCCATGTTTCAGGTCTATCTTTCTGCACATTTTTATATTGCTCTGAAAGTGAAATATTTGATGTGATATACACTGTCTGATAACACGCTGTTCTATCGTTATATCTTGCGGGCAGATTAAGTGGATAAATATCAAGATAGTTAAGCATTTCTTCAATAGGAATTTGTGAATTAAATTCCTCAAACACCAAAACTTTCTGATTTGTATAGCCATCAAAATTGATTCCTTTACCTGCGCGGTAATTTGTTATTCTGCAAATGTCTTTGGCACAGTGCTTTTGATATATGCTTCTTGTTTTTCCTGTTCCGCTTGCACCGAAAATATATGTTACATATAAATCTCTGTTTTCGCATAAATACTTTTCTGAACTTAAAACCTGACGGAGAGCATCAATATCTCTTATTCTGAACGCAAATTCAGGAGCATCGTCTATAATTTCTGTTGTTTGCTTTCCATCCCGGATATTTTCAATCAGCTTACTCATTTTAGGATTGTTTTCGTCTCGTTCCTTTGGCAAGGTTCCGTATTCGTAGAAACTCCCTTCAACACTTGTTTCTGATTTTTCATCATTTTCCCATTTGCCTGATTTTAATATGTAATCTCTGTTATCCTTTGCACTTCCTAATGCTTTTTCAATATGTGCAATAGGAAAGCGGTTTTTAATTGTATTAAATCTGATAGGAGAGTGGGAGTATATGAAAATATGTGTATGAAAAGTTCCGGTTTTTGCAATTTCATCTGCCAAGCAGAAATAGTCAGGAAAAAATCTCATCAATATTTCGCATATCCGCTCGTGTGTAAACTCACACTCAAGCGGATTGTTTATTACCAAAGTCCATTTGCGTGATTGTGAATTTGACATATGTAGCCTCCTTTCTTGCTACATGCTACATGTAATCCATAAGGGTAATACTAACCCTTATGGATTAGGCGGCACGGCAAATCTTTTTTTAAGAAAAATCTCCGCCGTGCCGCTTCCCATTAAGCCTTGTTATTAACCAATGATATGCCTGTTGCAGTTGCTTTAACCTGAGGCTGATTGTTCATCATATACAATGACAACTCAAGCCCTGTAAATGTAACTTCCGCATAACCGTTTGGTTTTTCCACAAGCTGTCTGCCATCAATCTTGATATTGATTTTTTCAAGAGCTTTTTCAGGCATTGCAACTGTGTAGCGATAGCCGGTGATATTTTCTGTACGTTTGTTATCTTTGTACTCATACACAGGTGCTACATCAACAAGCCACAACTTGCTTCCTAAACTTCTGGAATCGATAATCAAATCTTGAAGTTTCATATACGCATTACCTCCATTTTTTATATTTAAAACGCGTTTTATGAGTACATTATACAAACAATTTTATGGCATTGCAAAGTTTGATAAACGACACCAAAAAACCAGTGTTTTCAAGGGTTTTTAAGTATTAATTATTTTTATGTGCTCTGAAAACCGCATAATTCTGTCAAAATCGTCGTTCACTAAACGACAAAAAACTTAAAAAAGTAAAAAATACCGTGTACGAAGTTAATCATACACGGTAAATTGTTATTTATTATAGTCTAATAAATAACATTTTTTTACGAATTTCCATTCTTTTAATAATTTGTTTGCCTCTTCAATCCCATCGTTATAGTGTTCTTGAATCAGCTTCATGTAAGCTCTGTCAATGTCGTATGTCAATGTAAGTTTATATCCTGCTGCCTCTATTACAATAAGAGCGTATTGGGGCTCAAGCTCACAGAAAATACAAAAAGTAATTATTGTATTTAGTGCCGGTCTAGCCCTTCCTGTTTTAATGTCACTGAATATTGATTT
>JAZSJR010000115.1:0-18314 GCA_045534415.1 Clostridia bacterium | reverse complement strand
GGGTAGCTAGTAGTAATTGCATGGCTGGCAGGCCAATAAAAAACGCACTTGTGCGTAGCCAGTAGTATTAGGGCTATGCCCGAAAATGAAATACCCCCCCGTTATACGGGGGGATCATTATTACATTTTAGTCTTGCATTTTATTCTATAATATGGTATGCTCTTTTAGAACAACTAAATATTTCACATAAAGTGTCGGCGGTGCTGTATGGGCATCGTAGGTGGAAAGGGAACACGGTTAGAATCCGTGACGATAACTGTCGCCGTATATATCGAAGCTTTTGTGTCCGTCGGTGAAAGCCGGTCATTGGGAAACTGAGAAGGCAGGGCATAAAAGTGCTAAGCAATGCTTAATATGATATGAGTCGGAAGACCTGCTTTGATATAATTCCGTATGGGAATTGTTTTATTGTGTCAAGGGGCTATATAGGCTCTGTTTTTTGCGCGCAATTTGTGAATGATATCACGGGAAAACGCAGCTGTGGTAATTTTCGAACAGAAAATTACCACAGCTTTTTTATATACAATTTTTGAAAGGAAGGTAAAATTATGAAAAAACTATTATCTGTACTACTATCGTTAATAATGCTGATGGGTGTTATACCTGCTCAGGTTATGGCGGATGAAAGCATTACGGTTTACGTATCTGTCAGCCGTTATGGCGATTTCGTGCAAGACAAAAACGGCAACCTTATGGCATATGTTCCCCTGGAATTGAGTGGACAAAGTAGCTATACCATTGATGATGTCTTTTCTTTGATGCATGAACGCTATTATCCTGATGGTGTAGAGGGATATGCAACAAGCTATAGCGAAGAATGGGGCTTGGGTGTTGATAAGCTTTGGGGTGATACCAGCTATAATTTTGGTTATCAGGTTAACGGCGGACGAGTTTCTGTCATGGGTCCGGGGCAAGAAGTGGAGGATGGAGACAGTATTGATGCGTGTGTTTATAAAAATACATATCAAAATTTAGAAAAATATGCAAGATTTGAGGCTGCGGTGGAGGAAACGTGCAGAGAAAAAGAAGTTTCCTTAACGCTTTCCTATGTCAGCGGATATGATGATAGTTGGAATAGTATTTTTTCTCCCTGTGAGGGTGCCACGATTTATATAGACGGTGAGGAAACGGACTATATAACCGATGAAAACGGTGAAGTCATCCTGTCCTTTGATGAGATGAGAACTTATATTATTTCTGCCAAAAAGTCACAAATGGTTGGGGACGTGGAAATGCCGGCGATTACGGCTCCAGTTTGTGTAGTAAATGTTTCAGAAAAAACTGAAATTCAAATTATTCATAACATCGCTAAGGCTTACGGAGAGATGGATTTTGAAGATGCCGGCGGCAACCTGCCGTGGATTTTAGCTGATATGGTTGTATATGAAGAACTTTTCCCGGAAAGTGATTATTGCCTGAGTGAGGAAAGAAAGCTGGAGGGATTCAGAATCATCGCTGATTTTGCAAGCACGGCTACCAGACCAGGTGATTTGGCAAAATCCATTTTAGCACTTCGCTCTTTGGGTTATGATGCCAGACAATTATATACGGCATCCTTTGAAACAATCAATCTTGTTGAAAAGCTGCTTGCGTTGGTTGACAGCCAAGATGAATCTGTTACCAACATTTATACCTTGCCCTACGTTATTATTGCTCTGCGCCAGGCAGAGGAATACGCAAATGAGGAGCAAATGGAATGGTTGCTTGAATCAGCGTTTATGAGCAAAAGTGCTTGGCAGGATACGGCGGAGGGCACAGATGCATTGTCACCAATGCTGCTGGCTTTAGCCCCTTACTGTGACGAAAATGCCGAGGTGGAGGAACTCATTAATGAGAGTATCGGCATTTTAACAGGCGAGCAGCGTGAGGATGGATTAATTGACGGTTTTGAAGGATATGAGCCAGCGTCAACCGGCTTGGCAATTTGCGGACTTTCTGCAGCAGGCATTAATGCATTAGAAATCAAAAGTGGTGAAAAGAGTTTAATTGACGGACTGGTTTCTGTAGTAAATGAAGATTTTGGCGGCTTTGCTAATGCATTTGCAACAGAACAGGGGTTTCGTGGGTTGCTTGCCTGGTATCAGATTGAGAATGCCACAGGGAAGATTATGTATGATTTTTCCTCATCTTCTATGGAAGAGGCAAATGTTACCGGTGCACAGAATTGTCCGGTGATATTTGAGGTGTCTCCGTCGAATGCTATTGTTAACATAGAGGGTGCATTAGAATTGTCAAAGCATATTTTTGACTTAGAACCGGGGGAATATTCTTATACAGTTACAGCAAATTCCTATATTGAAAAAAGCGGAATAGTCACCATTAGCGACTTAGAAGCAGAGCAGCGGCAAGCAAAAACCATCACTGTTTCTTTGAAACATAAATCATCTTATTCAGGTGGTGGCGGGTCTGCTTTTGTAGATAAGGATAAGCCGGAAGTGGAGACAGAAACGGAATTGCAGCCTGAAACGGAAAAAGCACCAGAGGCTATCCCGGAACAGGAGATAGCGATTGAAACTGTATTTTCAGACGTTAAAAAAGGTGATTGGTATTACGATGCCGTAGCATATGCTTACAAAAATAAGCTGTTTAACGGAACAGGTGAAGGTTTTTCTCCCAATCAACCCATGACAAGAGCCATGCTTGTTACTGTTTTGTACCGCACGGCAGCACCCAAGACAGGTGCATTGGAAAATCCCTTTTCTGATGTTTCAGCGGGTAACTGGTATACAGAAAGCATTGTTTGGGCAGCTAGCAGCGGTCTTGTACAAGGTGTTTCAGATAGCACGTTTGCACCCGATGTAAGTATTACCCGGGAACAACTTGCTGTGATTCTATACCGTTATGCATCTTTGTGTGGCTATGAGGTCGAAGTGAAAAATGAGAACCTTTCATACAGTGATGCAGGCTCTATAGCAGACTATGCTCAAACAGCAATGTCCTTTGCAGTGGGGGCTGGTGTTTTAAAGGGAACAGACGGCTATCTTGAGCCAAAAAGAGAAGCCACAAGAGCTGAAGTGGCAATGATGCTGATGCGCTTTTTACAGGGGACTAGGCAATGAAACAAAATAAAAAGATATTAGTGGTCTTTCTGCTTGCTGGGATTATAACAAGTATCTTACTTGGTATGTGGTGCTTCACCAGGAAAAACAATGTAAGTGAAACGATACCGATACAAGAACAGGAATCAATTATAATCGTGGAAGAGAAAGACCTCTCTGAAAGTGAAAACAAATCTGCACCCAAGATAAAAAATCTGGAAATAGCAGAAGAACCTGAAACGATTCAAAGAGAGACACAAGCCGCGTATGTTCCAGATGCAGTAGTGCAGTCGCCGGAAAACGTTTCCCCTCAAAAAGAACTTGTATGTACTCTATCTGTTCGATGCGATGATGTGCTAAAGAATATAGATAAGCTTGCCGAGGAAAAACGAAGCATTGTTCCTCAAAATGGGATTATTTTTCAGGAGCAAATGGTTACTTTTTTAGAAGACGACAGTGTTTTTGATGTGCTTTTAAGGGAAATGAAGAATAAGAGCATTCATCTTGAATTTGTCAATACCCCTATGTATAATTCTGCGTATATTGAGGGGATAGGGAATCTTTATGAGTTTGATTGCGGTGACACCTCCGGATGGATTTATAAGGTTAATGGAGAAAAGCCAACCTATGGTTGTTCACAATATAAGTTGAAATCCGGGGACAGGATAGAGTTTTTTTATCAGTGCAGTATGTTTGAGTAAGCGTGATGAAACTGAAAAATCTGCCTTCTTTATTGATTCAGAAGGCAGATTTTTTTATCCCACAATATCCAGCATATCGCTTTCGTAGTTTTCGCCAAGCTCGCCGATGTTAACGTAGTTATCAGGAATTTTGCCCACAATAACTGTTTGGGTGATGGGAATGTCAGTAATGACATCTTCTGTCATTGTGGCAGATGGAATGACGATGCCGACGCTGGCTTTTGCCGTCAGGTTGACAGAGAGCAGTGTTTGGTTGATGCCTGTTTCAGTAAAGTCGGTTTGAAAGCCAATGGTAACACTACCATAGGGCATAAGCTGAATGGGCATACGGGGTCCAATGCCGGCGGCGAGTTCATAACCCGTTAGCGTGCCAATGGGAATGGCAATATCAATTTGCCCAAGAGAGGCAATTTCTTCTGATATGGCAATGGAGGCTGTGGCCTTTAATTCATTGACACGGCTCATGTCAGAGCTGATGGAACTGACTGTGCCGTCGGAAAGTTGTGTTATTTTTACAAGTTCCCGAGAGTCAATGTCTTTAAACATTTGCCCAACCACCCGATGAATGGCGAGCTCTGCCTGAGTGGTAACCTCTGATATTGCAAGCTCTATCATAACTGGACGGACGATTTTTAAAAAATATACCGACCCTCCAAATAATAGCGTAATAAACAAAAGTACCAAGAGCCCTAAAGAAAACTTTCTTTTTTTAACGGCACTGTTTCGGATGCATATTCGTCTTTTTTCGCCCAGCCGCATGGAAACACCGCCTGAAAAAGAGATTGTTATTTATTATATGCATTTCAGGGTGAAAATGTGACAGATGGTAGCTTTATGGCGGCACATCCGTAGGGGAAAAGCAGGATTTCGCTTTGGGTATACATAGCTTTTTCTGAAAAGATGATCTCACCATCTGTGTGCCAAACTCTTGGAAAGGGGTCAGAATTTACAAGGCACAGAATTTTTTCTTTTTGTGTGGCGCGGCTGAAAATGAGAAAGCCATTTTCAGATAAAACGATGTCAGCTTGACCTGTCTGCAAAGAGATAAATTGATTTTTTAATGTGGTTAACTGCTTTACATAGACTAATATATCATTGTCACTGGTGCGGTCACCCATATAGCATCTGTTAAAGGGGTCTTCAAAGCCCTCTAAACCGATTTCATCACCATAGTAGATACAGGGGTTACCCGGCAGAGTAAACAGCAAAAAAGCGGCAAGAAACAGCCGGTTTTTTGCTGCTGTCTTTTCTTGGGGAGTGAGTATATAATTTGCCCTGTCTTTCCGGTCCTGGGGGATGGCGTCTGCCCCGAGCGCTGTCAAAATTCTTGGTGTGTCGTGGGTGGAGAGGAAATTCATCATGGCGTCTAAAGCATCTTTGGGGTAATGCTCGCAAAGAGTCATGAGGGTTTCGGCAAAATCGGCAGCTGACATTTCATTTTTTACAAAGCGAATGATGCCATCACGCCAAACGTAGTTCATCACGCTATCCAGGCTTTTGCCCTGCAGATACCGACGCCGTACACCGTAGCTGATTTTGTTGGAGGCGTCCTCCCATACTTCGCCTATTAAAATGGCGTCTTTTTTAATATTTTTCACAGTTTGATAGAGTGCTTCCAAAAATTCTTCCGGGAGTTCATCTGCCACATCAAGCCGCCATCCATCTGCACCTAAGCTGAGCCAATAGGGAATGACCTTTTCAAAAATAAACTGCATAAATCCGGAATTTAATTCCTCAGTGCAGGGGAGGGTTTTAATGCCCCACCAAGCCGTATAGTCATGGGGATATTGATGAAACTGATACCAATCCCGATAGGGAGAATCGGGGTTATGATAAGCACCAACACCAAAACGATTGTGAATGTCAAAGTACACACTGTCACTGCCAGTGTGAGAAAAAACGCCGTCTAAAATGACTTTAATATCCAGCTCGTGGGCGTGCTTACATAGCCGGGCAAAGTCTTCATTTGTGCCTAAAAGGGGGTCTACCCTCAGATAATCTGCAGTGTCATAGCGATGGTTTGAATAAGCTTTGAAAATAGGGTTTACATATATGACGCCCACACCTAAATTCTTTAGATAGGTGAGCTTTTCGATAATGCCCTGAAAGTTGCCGCCGAAGAAATCATTGTTTTGCACAATGCCGCCAGAATCCGGCTCATACACCGGCAATTCATATAAATTTTCGTGGAGAAAAAAGGGTGTCAGCTTTTCTTTGGTATCACAGTCACCTTGTTTGTTAAAGCGGTCAGGGAAAATTTGATACATAACCCGACCACGAAAGGATTCAGGGAGAGAAAAAGCGGAATGGTAGCAGGTGAGTTGCCAAGACGCACCCTGATGAAACACAGGTTGATTGTGTCCGTCTTTGAATACAGAAACATTACCATCAGGTTTTTGAATGGTAAAATTGTAGTAAAAAAGTCCAGTATTATGAAAGGGGAGCGTTACAGTATAACTGTTATAGCCATTTGTTGATTCACCTTTCATCATAGGATAAGCGATGGGCGTTTTTCCATCCTCTGCCAGCATAAAAAGGACGCCGGTTTCTCCGGCGCCCATTACATAGCAGGCAAGGGACAGGGTTGTGCCTGAGGGGATACATCCAAAAGGCTTTTTAAACCACGTATTGCGACTGTCAAATAAAAATTCCATACAGATTCCTCACTTTGTGGTGCTTTTAGCGTTCCAGATGTTTTCGCAATATTCCCTCACGCTGCGGTCCGATGAGAAAATGCCGGCACCGGCAATGTTACAAAGGGACATACGGTTAAAACGCTCTCTGTCACCAAAGGCTGTGCTGACGGCTTTTTGTGCCCGAACGTAGTCTGCAAAATCTGCAAGGGTCATATAAGTGTCGCCACCGGGGCGAGTCAGCTCGTGAACAATTTCAGGGAAAACGGCGCCGCCCACGCCCTGCTTTACATACTCAAATGCCTGGCGTGTTACAGCATCCTTTTCCAGTATATGGTTGGGATTATATCCCTCTTTCAGCCTTGCTAACACCCGGTCTGCGGTCATGCCAAACAAAAAGATGTTTTCATCCCCAACTGCCTGACGGATTTCTACGTTGGCACCATCTAAGGTACCAAGCGTTACGGCACCATTAATCATCAGCTTCATATTACCTGTACCGGAGGCTTCTTTGCCGGCAACAGAAATCTGCTCGGAAATATCTGCAGCAGGGATGATGAGTTCAGCTAATGATACCCGGTAATCTTCCATGAAAACAACTTTTAGTTTATCACGTGTAACAGGGTTTGCGTTGACCTCCTGGGCAAGATGGTAAATAAAGCGGATGATTTGTTTTGCCATGACATATCCCGGAGAGGCCTTTGCACCGAAAATGAAAGTGCGAGGTGCAAATTCCTGATTGGGGTTTTGGAGCAATGAGTGGTAGAGATATAAAATGTGCATTGCGTTTAAAAACTGGCGTTTATATTCGTGCAGACGCTTGACCTGCACATCAAACAACGAGGCAGGGTCTACCAAAATGCCACTTTTTTCTTTAATGTAGCTGACAAGCTCCAGCTTGTTTTTCAGTTTTATTTTCTGCAAAGCATCCAGTACGCTTGTGTCGTTTTTATATTGAGCTAATGCACTCAGCTTTTCTGCATCCTTTAAAAATTCGTCGCCAATCAGGTCGCATAAAAAGTGTGTCAGCTCAGGGTTAGCCTGACAAAGCCACCGTCTGTAGGCAATGCCGTTTGTGACGTTTAAGAATTTTCCCGGCATCACTCTGTGGAAATCGGCAAAGACATCTCCTTTTAAAATCTCGGTGTGCAGAGCCGATACCCCATTTACCTTGTGGCAGCAGGCAAGGCACAGGTTTGCCATTTTTACCCTGTCATTCTCAAGAATTTTCATATAATTGATTTTTGCGTTGTCACCCTCATATTTCTGATGCAAAAATACAGAAAAACGGCGGTCAATTTCGCAAACAATCTGATACATTCTCGGAAGTAGGGAAGAAAACAGAGAAACAGGCCAAACCTCTAAAGCCTCGCTCATAATGGTGTGGTTTGTGTAGGTCAGAGTTTTTGTGGTCAGGTCCCATGCGTCTTCCCAGCTAAGACCGTGGTCATCCAACAGGATGCGCATCAGTTCAGGTACGCAAAGGGAGGGGTGAGTATCGTTAATGTGAATTGCCACAAGCTCCGGAAGTTTTGTAATATCATCGGTTTTTTTAAAGAAATCCTTCATAATGCTTTGCAAAGAAGCACTAACTAAAAGATATTGCTGCTTCAGGCGAAGTTCTTTGCCCTGATAGTGGTCATCAGCGGGATATAGAACTTTTGAAATGGCCTCTGCCTTTGAGTTTTCTTCCATAGCCCTGACATATTCGCCCCGGGAGAATAAATCCATGTTAAGTCTGTCGCCAGAGGTGGCACTCCAAAGCACCAGTTCATTCACTGCCTCAGTGCCGTAGCCTGAAATGAGCATATCATAAGGCACGGCAATGACCGTAGAACAATCGTGATAGGAGATGACATTACGGCCGTTTTCCCAGCTTTCTGAAACGTGGCCGCCAAAGCGGATGGTTACGGCATCTTCCTTTCGGGGAGAGAGCCATACATCGCCAAGCTCAAGCCAGTTATCGGGAAATTCCATTTGCCAGCCATCAACAATTTTTTGTCTGAAAATGCCAAATTCATAGCGGATTGAAAATCCCGTGGTGGGGACGCCCTCTGTGGTTAGCGCATCCAGATAGCAGGAGGCGAGCCTGCCCAAGCCACCATTTCCCAAGCCTGCGTCTGGCTCCATGTGGCATAAGTCTTCAAACGACACGCCAAAATCCTGCAGAGCCTCGGCTAAGGATTCTTGCAAAGTCAGGTTATAGCTATGGTTTTTAAGGGATGGGCCGGTTAAAAACTCCATAGACATGTAGTACACCTGTTTTGCACATGTTGTTTTGTTTGCTTTTCTGTATGCGCTGTGCATATCAGATAAAATCTCGTGAATCATGTAGCAAACGGCTTTGTAAAACTGAACCTTAGTTGCTTCTTCCGGTGCACAGCCAAAGCGATGCATAATGGTTTCTTCAATTCTTTTCTTTAATGTTTCTTTGTCAAATTGTATCATATAAAAGCCTTTCCGCCGCACAAGCGGCATTTAGAATTTACATACTTTTATAAATCTCAAGGTATTGATGGGCGGCATTTTGCCAGCTAAAATCGGTTTCCATATTGGCACGGATGACTTTTTTAAGCTCAGGTTTTTTCTCGTAATAAAACCAAAGGGCGCGGTCAACGGCAGAGAGCATATCATGTGCATTGTAGCTTTTAAAGGTAAAGCCCCTGCCTGTTGCTTCTTCGGGGTTTATGGGATAAACCGTATCCGCCAGGCCTCCGGTTTCCCGGACAATGGGAATGGCACCATAACGCATGGCAATCATTTGGGCAAGACCACAGGGCTCGCTTTTAGACGGCATTAAAAACAAATCACATCCGGCATAAATTTTGGAAGACAGATCAGTATCAAAGCGGATGTTGGCGCTCACCCTGTCAGGATATTGATAGGAAAGTTCCCGGAACATATTTTCAAACTTCTCATCTCCGGTACCAAGCACAACTAGCTGCAATCGTCTTGCAAGCAGCTCGTGGCGGACATATTCTACAAGGTCAAGTCCCTTGTGCCCGACTAATCGGCTGATGATAGCTAAAACCGGTGCTTCTTCATCCTGAGGCAAGCCTAAATATTCCTGAAGCCTGCGTTTGCTGATTTTTTTGCCACCCATTGATTTTATGCTATAGCGGTGGAACAGGTGAGAATCTTTTTGTGGGTCAAACACCTCGGTGTCAATGCCGTTTGTAATGCCGCAGAATTTATAAGAAACGCCGGCTAGTACCGGACTTAAATCCTTTCCGTAGTAGGGCATTTTTAATTCTTCGGCATAGGTTTTTGACACGGTTGTAACCTTATCAGCCATGCAAATGGCAGAAAACATAAAGTTCAGGCAGCCACCAAAAGAGATGTGGTGCATCATATCTTCAGAAAGTCCTAAGACATTTTGTGCAAAACTGTAGGGAGCCTGACCCTGATACTCTATGTTATGTATGGTAAACATAGTTTTAATGTTTTGGTAGGCTTCTACATTCTGATAAAAGGCTCTTAAAAACAAGGGAATCAGCGCACATTGCCAATCGTTTGCATGAATCACATCAGGGAAAAAGTCGATGTGCTGCAGCATTTCTAAAACAGCCTTGCAAAAATAGGCATAGCGTTCACCGTCATCATAATTTCCATATACAGCATCCCGCAGAAAATAATATTCATTATCAATGAAATAATAGGTTACCTGCCCCAGTGTCTTGCGAAAAATACCGCAGTAAAGCTGCCGCCAGGCAAGAGGAACAGAAAAGGCGGTTACAAACTGGAGCTCATTTATAAACCGGTCTTTCACAGTTTTGTATAAAGGCAGAACAACAGATACCTCAGCACCTTGGCTAGATAACGCTTTTGGGAGAGCGGCAGAAACATCGCCCAAACCACCGATTTTAACAAAAGGAGCGGCTTCGGCTGCTGCAAATAAAATTTTCATAAGTTTCCTCCTTGATCAAAAGTTACACAACTTTTCCTTTGGTAATTACAATCTGATGTGCCGGTGCGCCCATTAAAATGCGGTCCGGGGTTATGGTTACATCTTTGTCGCAAATGGTGTAATCAAGCTCAACGTTTTCGCCAATGTGGGTGTCTTGCATCACAATGCAGTTTTTAATCTTTGCACCGGGAGAAACAGTAACACCGCGAAACAGAACAGAGTTTTCAACTTTACCAAAAATTTTGCATCCATCGGCTATCAGACTGTTTTTTATATGACAGCCGGTGCCGTAAAAGGTTGGCACTTCATCTCTGATTTTGGTGTAGACAAGTCCGTGGCGGGTAAAAATCTCTTTTCTGACGCTGGAGTCCAGCATAGCTATATTGGCTGAAAAATATTTAGCCAGGCTGTCAATGCGAAGAATGCTTCCCTGAAAAGGAATTTCGCCAATGTTTAAAAGTTCGCGTTTTGCCTGAATAATGTCACGTTCAAAGTCAACCAGGTTATATGAGTGTGCCTCTTTTAACAAATCAATTAAAAAGCTACGCTTCATAATATACATTCCAATGGCGGCGTTTTGGATTCCGGGCACGCCATAGTGCATTAAAACATCTTTTACCCTGCCTTTTGCGTCACTTCTCACAACAACATCGCGGCTATCGCCAAGTCCGGTGATTTCTTCGCGTTTTGTCACAATGCTGATGTCAGCGCCGGATTCTTTATGCTGAGCCAGGATTTCGGAAAAATCAATGCTACAGATGATGTTGGAATCTGCTAAAAGGACATATTCCTCATTAGAGCGTTCTAAAAAACGGAGAGTACCCCACAAGGCTTCCAACTTTCCGCGATAAATACTTTTTTGTCCCTGACCGAAAGGGGGAAGGATAAAAAGACCATCCACTTTTCGGTCCAAATCCCATTCAGCACCGCTGCCTAAATGGTCCATTAAGGATTGATAATTTTGCTTGGTAATGACCCCCACATTGGTCATACCGGCGTTCACCATGGATGAAAGCACAAAGTCAATCAGTCGGTAACGCCCTCCAAAGGGGAGGGAAGCAAGGGTTCTTCTGGCGGTGATTTCACCCAGCCGTTCGTCATATAAATTAGAAAAAATAATACCCATCATATTCATATCGGTTTCTCCTCTTATGCCGGTTTTTGTGTAATTCTCTTTTTGTCACCAATGACGGTGATTTCAGGGCGCATCCTCTCATTCTCTGAAAGACCTACGGTTGTGCCGCTTTCAATGACAGCGTTTTGCCCAACAATGGCATAGCGGACTGCTGCTCCGTTTTTTACGGTTACCCCCGGCAGCAGAACAGAGTGCTCAACCAAAGCATTTTCTTCAATGACGCAGCCGCTTGAGATGATGGAGGAAACCACACGGCCGTGAATTTCGCCGCCTTTGGTAATCATGCAGTTTTCTAAGGAAGCAGATTCAGAAATAAAAGTTGGTGGCGCATCAAAATTCCGTGCATAGATGCGCAGGTCGTTATCATCCAGGTCAAGTCTGCAATCAGGGTTTAATAAATCCATGTTGGCTTCCCACAGGCTTTCGGTTGTGCCAACATCCTTCCAGTAGCCTGAAAACTCCCAGGCAAAAAGTCGCTTTTGGTCACGGAGCATGGCAGGAATAATATTTTTTCCAAAGTCGTGGGAGGATTTTTCCTGCTTGTCATCTTCTGTTAGATATTTTTTTAAAACATCCCACCGGAACACATACACACCCATAGAGGCTTTTGTGCTTTTTGGTTCTTTGGGTTTTTCTTCAAATTTATTGATTCTGCCATCTGCATCTGTGCTCATAATGCCAAAGCGAGATGCCTCGCAAAGGGGCACATCAATGACGGCAATGGTGCAATCGGCGTTTTGTTCTTCATGATAGCGGAGCAGGTTTCGGTAATCCATTTTATAAATATGGTCACCGGATAAAACCACAACGCCTTCCGGCTCATAGCGTTCAATAAAACGTGTGTTTTGAAAAATGGCGTTGGCTGTGCCCTCATACCAAGATTTTGAGTTGATTTTGGTAAAGGGCTGCAGAATGTGAACGCCGCCCCGGGCTCTGTCTAACCCCCAAGGCTGGCCGTTGCCGATATATTCATTTAATTCCAGGGGTTTATATTGGGTTAAAACACCAACGGTGTCAATGCCGGAATTAACGCAGTTAGATAAGGTAAAATCAATAATGCGGTATTTGCCTCCAAAGGGTACGGCGGGCTTGGCAATGTTTCGGGTGAGGCTGCCTAAACGGCTGCCCTGACCGCCGGCAAGCAACATCGCGATATATTTTTTGTGGTTTGCCAATTTATTTCATCTCCTTTTGCTGTATCGGTTTAATTTCATAAAAAGCGGCGGACATAGGTGCTACTGTAAGGGACAGACTGTATGGCAAGCCGTGAGAGGGAACAGGCCCAGTAGATGCAGGAGAAAGCTTTGTACCCTCGCCACCATAGATGACATCATCGGTTGAAAAAATCGGCACAGCCCGGCTGTGGCGGGGAAGTCCTAAACGGTAATTTTCCCGAAGCACCGGAGAAAAATTAAATGTGCATAAAATCTCACGACCCTTTTTATCCCGCCGGAGAAACATCAATATGTTTTGTGTGTTGTCATCACTGATGAGCCAGCTAAACCCATCCCAACTGTCATCAATCTGCCAAAAGGGAGATTTTTTCAGATACAGGTGGTTTATATCTTTCATAAAGCGATGGAATTTTTTATGGTAGTCATAGCTGAGCAAAAGCCAGTCAAGCTCTTTTTGATAGTCCCATTCGATAAACTGGGCAAATTCGCCACCCATAAATAAAAGCTTTTTGCCGGGGTGAGCAATCTGATAGGCTAAAAATGCCCTTAGATTTGCAAATTTTTGCTCATAAACCCCCGGCATTTTGTTAATGAGTGAGCACTTGCCGTGAACAACCTCATCGTGGGACAGGGGGAGAAGGTAGTTTTCGGAAAAGGCATAGGTCATCGAAAAGGTCATTTTGTTGTGAATGCCGCTGCGGAAAAATGGGTCTGTGGACATATAAGAGAGAATATCATTCATCCAACCCATATTCCATTTTAGTAAAAAGCCAAGACCGCCGCATTCCGGCGGGCGGGTCACCATTGGCCAGGCTGTGGATTCTTCCGCAATCATTAACACACCCGGATGGGCAGAAAAAGCAGCTTGATTTAAAGCCTGCAAAAAGGCAACCGCACCTAAATTTTCTTTTCCTCCAAAGACATTGGGGCGGTACTTTCCCTCTTTTTTTCCATAATCTAAGTAAAGCATAGATGCTACAGCATCCACTCTGATGCCGTCAATGTGGTATACATTTAGGAAGAATAGTGCATTTGATATCAAAAAAGAGCGGACTTCGCCACGTTCGTAGTCAAAAATCCGCGTACCCCAATCAGGGTGTTCATTTTTTAAAGGGTCTGCATATTCATAGCAGCAGGTACCATCAAATTCATAAAGTCCCATGGAGTCCTTTGGAAAGTGGGCTGCTACCCAGTCGATGATGACACTGATGCCTGCATTGTGACAAGCATCAATCAGACACATAAAGTCTTCCGGCGTTCCAAAACGTGAGGTGGGGGCGTAGTAGCCTGTTACCTGATATCCCCAGGAGCCATCAAAAGGATATTCAGAAATGGGCATCAGCTCTATATGGGTATATCCCATTTCCTTAAGATAGGGGATGAGTTCCTCGGCAAGCTTTTGATAGCTAAAAGGCTCGCCGGTTTTATAGCGGCGCCAGGAGCCAAGATGAACCTCATAAATGTTCATTGGCTCTTCCAGTGGTTTTCTCTTTGCACGTTTGCGGCAAAAATTTTTATCTGTCCAACAAAAGTTTTCCGGTTCATACAGTTTTGTTGCAGTACCGGGTCTGGTTTCGAAATGAAAGCCGTAAGGGTCTGTCTTCAGGCGCATTTCACCCTTGTGGGTTTCTATGGAATATTTATATAAATCATAAGGGGATAGTCCGGAGATTGTTCCCACCCAAATGCCACCTGCGGTAATTCTGCGCATGGGGTGGCTATTTCTGTTCCAAAGATTAAAGTCACCCACCACGGAAACACTTTTGGCATTTGGTGCCCACACTCTGAAAACGTGCTCTGTATCCGAAATGCGATGTGCACCCATGAAACGATAGGCATCACAACATAAACCTTTGTGAAATCGGTCAAAATCCTCTTGATTTGGCGTTTTGTATAGTTTTGTTTCTGTCATAGCATCCTCGCCTTTTATTGTTGGTAGAAAAACATGTACAACTATATATGTATGCAAAAAGAATGGCTTTTATGCTATTTTTTTGCTGCTTGGAGCCAGCTTTTTAACTTTGAAAGGCAAAACAGAAATATCCATAAAAAAACAAGAGCTGAAATAAAGGACAAATGTGTCATCTGTGGTAGTGGAATTTGCGGGGAAGAAGCAAAAACGGTTATTTCGCCATCAAGAAACAGTGGATACAGGAAAAAACTCAAGGTAGCACCCAAAATTCCCTGTAGGGTTTTGCCGTATATATAGCTTCTTAAGGAAAGACTGGTAGGGGTGGTGATGCCTGCCACTTGCAGCATGACACAAATGCCGCCAAAACCGATAATGAAAGACAAAAGACTTATGGTGGTGATTGCCGGAAAGTCAGTTTGAGTTATGAGATGGGCGCCATTTGTTACCTCCAGTATGCTTTTGATGTATAAAGAGGCGCTGCCGAGCCTATCTAAGATTGGTGAAAGGCAGGCAGACACAGCGGAGAAAAAGACAATGAACCCGCAAATCAAAAGCATTGTATTCACGCTGGAGGACATAACTTCAGAAAAAGTAAGAGTGGGAGCCGAAGAACGGAAAGAGGAGGTGCGGTTTTCCAGGCTATTTTCAATTTTATAAAAGCGAAAGCAAAGACCCACAAGCAAGGCAGAGAGAATGTGAATCATATATAAAAAAATACCGATTTTTATATTGTTCAGCATCCCAACGCCAACAGCACCGATAATGAAAAGAGGACCGGAATTGTTTGTAAAGGGTAAAAGCCGCATGGCTTCTTCTTTGGTAACCGCACCCCTTTGGTAAAGTTCGGTGGTCATTTTTGCTCCCATTGGGTAACCACTGATGATGCCAATGGCAAAGGGGAGAGCCCCGGCACCGCTCACGTGAAAAAGAGGTTTCATAAGGGGTGAAAGCCATTTTGCAACCTTTTTGATAAAACTGCCGGAGGTTAACATGCCGGATAGAACAAAAAAGGGAAACAAAGAGGGGATAACTGTTTTATAACAAAGCAACAGGGCGTTTTGTATGGCGGTAATAACCTGATTTGATTGGAAGATTAAAAGCAAAATCAGAAGCAACAAACCTCCATAGAGCATCAGCTGTTTCAAACGGAAAACAAAATAAAAACGCTTCATATTCTCTTTCTCCATTCATTTGATTTATGGTAATGATTATGTTTTGAAACGCATAAAAATAACATATGAGGTGATTGGAAAATGAAAAAAAAGAGGGAAAGAAACATAGCCGGAAAAATATCCGGTCTTTTGGAGGTTCCTTTAGATATTGTGGCAGACGTCCCACGAATTACCATCAACGATAACCGTGAATTAACGGTGGAGAACTATAAAAGCATTGAGGGGTATGAACCGGAGGAAATCAGGCTTCGCAGTAAAAACTACAGAATTATTATCCGGGGACGCTTGTTGCAAATTGTGGCAATTACGGATGAAGAAATCCTCGTCAAAGGAACCGTGTCAGGGGTTATGCTGGAAGTATCTTAAAGGGGCGTTATTATGTTTTTAACCAAGCTGTTTCAGTACTTTCGCGGATATTTAATTATTACCGTAACGGGTAAATATCCAGAACGTTTTTTTAATGTTTGTGCCGGCAGGCACATTTTACTTTGGGATGTTTTTCCCTGTTCACAGGAAGTTTTCAGGTGTTCTGTCAGCCGACGCGGTTTTGGACTTCTGCCGCCTATCGTCAAGAAAACAGGGGTGCAAATTAAAATTATAAAAAAATGTGGCTTGCCGACAGTGATTACAAGGCTTAAAAAGCGTAAGTGGTTTGCAATCGGTCTGGCGGCGTTTTTTTTACTGCTTACGGTACTAAATTTGTTCATTTGGAAAATAGAGCTATCCGGCTGCGAAACCATATCTGCCGGTTATGTAAAAGAGGTGTTGGCAGAATGTGGCTTAAAAGTTGGTGCATTTAGACCGTTTATGGATGAGAAACATCTGCAAAATCAGGTGTTGGTAAAGATTCCGGAGCTTGCCTGGATGTGGGTGGATAAAAGCGGCTCTAAGGTTACGGTACAGGTCAAGGAACGAGTGCCAAAGCCAGAACTTTTTGATAAAAATGCGTTCTCAAACATCACTGCTGTAAAAGATGGCGTTATTGAAAGTATGATTGTCAAAAGCGGCGTGCCTATGGTAGCTCTAGGGGATACAGTTAGGCAAGGAGATACATTGGTCAGTGGATTAATTGTTAGTGAAAAGGGTGTTGAGCCAAGAAAAGTGCAGTCGGAGGCAGAGATTTATGCCAGAGTTTGGTATGAAAAAACTCGCGCCTTTTCTCTGTGGGGTCGAAAGACTCATGAAACAGGAAGAACAGAAAAGAAATATAAGTTGCATTTTTTTGGATGGGATGTGCCGTTGTATTTCCGTGAGGAAACTAAATTTACAGAATATGCAGAATCTCAAAAAGAACGTGAATTAAGTCTCTTTGGCTGGTATCTGGGATTGGGACTTACGGCAATGGAATATAAAGAAACAGTGACAGATTATGAAAAAATGACAGAAGAGAGCATTGCTCAAAGCGGTGCACTTGAGATTGAACAAATCTTTGATGAAGAGGCAGCTCCAAATGCGAAAAAAATAGAGAGCCGTATGCAATTTGAGAAACTGGATGAGGACACCATTGAGGTTACGGTGATATCTGAATACGTAGAAGATATTGCGCAAAAAGTTTATATAGAATAAAAAAGCTTTTCACGATTCACCCCTAACCCTAAATCTTGAATACAAAAAAAGAAGCCGAAAGTCAAAAACTTTCGGCTTCTTGAATTAACAGTGATTATTTGTTGATAGCGGAAACGACGCCGGAACCAACTGTTCTACCACCTTCACGGATAAAGACTCACAGACCATCTTCGATAGCGATCGGAGTGATCAGTTCAACTTCCATGGAAACGTTATCACCAGGCATGCACATTTCAACGCCTTCGGGCAGTTTGATTACGCCAGTAACGTCAGTTGTTCTGAAATAGAACTGAGGTCTGTAGTTGTTGAAGAACGGAGTATGACGGCCGCCTTCTTCCTTGGACAGAACGTAAACTTCGCCCTTGAACTGGGTGTGGCACTGAATGGAACCGGGCTTAGCCAGAACCTGACCACGTTCGATTTCGTTCTTCTGAACACCACGGAGCAGAGCACCGATGTTGTCACCAGCTTCAGCACGATCCAGAAGCTTTCTGAACATTTCAACACCGGTAACAACGATCTTTCTAACTTCGTCAACCAGACCAACGAGTTCAACTTCGTCGTTCACGCAGAGAGTACCTCTTTCAACACGGCCGGTAGCAACAGTACCACGACCAGTGATGGAGAATACGTCTTCGACGGGCATCAGGAAGGGCAGGTCAGTCTTTCTTTCCGGTTCAGGAATGTAAGAGTCAACTGCTTCCATCAGCTTCATGATGGATTCATATTCAGGAGCGCTGTTGTCGCTTGCAGCGCATTCCAGAGCCTGCAGAGCAGAACCTACAACGATCGGAGTGTCATCACCGGGGAATTCGTATTCGTTCAGCAGTTCTCTGATTTCCATTTCAACCAGTTCTAAGAGTTCAGGATCGTCAACCTGGTCAGCTTTGTTCATGTAAACAACGATGTAGGGAACGCCTACCTGTCTAGCCAGCAGGATGTGTTCTCTGGTCTGGGGCATCGGGCCGTCAGCAGCAGATACAACTAAGATAGCACCGTCCATCTGAGCAGCACCGGTGATCATGTTCTTAACGTAGTCGGCGTGGCCGGGGCAGTCAACGTGAGCGTAGTGAC